>JAYUFG010000244.1:0-5350 GCA_043738845.1 Planctomycetaceae bacterium | reverse complement strand
TAAACGTGACCCGTGCCGGTCGAGTGACGATGAGCGTGCCAACGTTGCGTGTGCGTCAAGGTCAACCAACCGACGAATCGCGACAACTCTCCGTCGGTTCGGGGCCACACGATCAAGTGCCAATGGTTGGGCATCACACAGTAGGCGAGCAACCGCGTGCTGGTTCGTTCGACGGCTTGCTGGAGCACTTGCTCGAACGCCGCGTAATCCTCGTCGTCGTGAAAGATGGTCATTCGCGCATTGGCGCGATTGAGCACGTGATAAACTAAACCTCCCTCGGCGGCTCGTTGAGGTCGTCCCATGCGACCAAGATACCTGCCCCGCAGCGTCGTGTCAACAAACGGTTCCTGACACCTTTTTAGCCTGCCGGTTCCTTCGCATCCAGGCCGAGTTCATCGCGGATATTCTTGACCGCAGCGACAATTTCCGAAATCACGACATGATTGGCGGCGATGTTGTGCCACTCCCGCACGAACGTAAACGTGATAAAGCCGATGCCCGCGATGGCACCCAGCAAATGGGGCGTGACCCAGTTTTCCGAAAACTTGACGCCGATCGCGCCCGGATCGGCGGCGGCCCCGAGCGCGGCGACACCGACGACGCTGAGCATTCCCAGCACGGCCCAGGGAAACGTGCGGCGTTTGAGAAAATTGCTGCGGCGAACGAATTGCGAATCAAGCCGATAGGTTTCACTAACTTCCTTGCACCAACGACTCGTGCCGACGAAGTACGTGATCACAATGCAATGAGCAAACATCACACTCACGGCTGCTGCGACACCCGACAAACGGTGGATCGTCGCCCAACCGCGCACGCCGTTATCATCCAGATGGTGGTGCAGATCCAGCGATAGTCCGAGCGCAGCGGTCGCCGCCAAAAACATCACTGCGAACAGGGCGAAAACGGAAAAAATGCGGGTCATCGTGATTTCAATCATTCATCTCAGCAGGAATCCGGTGGGTTATGCTGGCGGCATGACAACGAACATCACGGCGTTCCCAAAACGCAAGGGTCAGGCCACAGGCACTGACCTACGACAAAAGTATAAGCGGTCAGATACCGCGTGTAGGTTTGTCAAATTATTTCACGCCCAATGGACCGCTCGCTCGCCTGCGGTGATCTTGCCAATTGTCCAGTTATCATAGCCTAGATCGCTCAATTGGCTACGCACACTGTCGGCGTAATAGGGACTGACGACGAGAACGAGGCCCAAACCCATATTAAAAACATGATCCATTTCGTCCTGCTCGACCTCACCCAGCTTTTGCAACCAAGTGAAGACGGGTGGCATTTTCCAACTTCCCCGCTCGATGGTTGCCTGGGTGTTCTCCGGCAGAATTCGTTCGAGATTTTCGTGCAAGCCGCCGCCCGTGATGTGGGCAATTCCATGTATCACGCTTTTCACTCGATAGTGTGTTAGCAGCTTGCGAACCGGCTTCACGTAAATTCGCGTTGGCTGCAAAAGCTCATCGGCGACGGTTCGGCCAAGTTCAGGAACCTGATCGTGAATGCCAAACTTGCCAATATCAAACACGATCTTGCGAACGAGACTATATCCATTGGAGTGCAAACCGCTCGATGCCACACCGATCAATACATCGTCGGGGGAGATTTCCTTGCCATCAATCAGGCGTTTACGCTCGACCACGCCGACGCAAAAACCGGCCAAGTCGTAATCGCCGCGACCATAAATATCGGGCATGATCGCTGTCTCTCCGCCGAGCAAGGCACAATCACCTTCGAGACAACCGGCGGTGACACCCGACACAATTTGTTCCAGACGCACCGGGTCATCGTGCGACATCGCGACATAGTCCAGAAAAAACAACGGCTCCGCTCCGCAGCACAGAGCGTCGTTCACGCTCATCGCAACAAGGTCAATCCCGACCGTGTCATGCTTGTCGGCCAGGACCGCCACTCGCAACTTGGTCCCAACGCCGTCGGTGCAGGAGACCAATACCGGGTCTTGATAATTGCGGGCGAAAAGTTGGCTCTTGAAATCAAGCTGAAACAGCCCCGCGAATCCGCCATCGAGGGGCAGGACTCGGGGGGAATAAGTCCGATGGAGGTGCCGCGGCAGCCGCTCCATCGCCTGATTGTAGACTTCCAGATCGACGCCAGCGTCTTTGTACGTTGCTTTGGCCATGAATTTTGGTGGACGACGAGCCAGAGAAAAGCCAATTGTAGGCCCCCGCTCGCCCGGTTGTCAACGCGGCGAAAAATGAGATAATTGGGGGGATACTTACCACTTTTTCCGATTGCCCGCTTTGACCTATAACTTTTACCAATCATCTTGGAGTACCCTCATGCGAATTCACTGGAACCTGTCGCTCATCTTTCTCATTGCACTTTCGGTGCTGTCATTGGGATCAAAAACGGCACTGGCGGATCCGCCCACCGCTCCGAAAGTTTCGACCTTCGCTCCGATTGACGATCTCGTTGCACAGATCAATTATTTTAAGGAGCAAACTGAAAAGGGAGTTGCGAACCAAGGTGAATTCGATGACGGTGCCCAAAGCAAGCTCAAAAAAGACGCCAACACAACGGCCGTATTGGCACTCGCGTTGGCACTACACGATGGCGACAACGGATTGAAAACAAGTGCCGGTGCGATTGTTGCGGCGGCACAAAAGGTGGCGGAAAGTACGAAGGAACTGGACCATGCTAAGTCGAAGGCCGCCGTAGAGGAGCTTTCTAAGGCGGTTGCCGGTGCGAACAAGTCGGACAAAAAACTGACCTGGAATGAAAAAGTCGGTGACCTTCCACCCCTGATGAAAGCGGTCCCCCTCATCAACAACCGGTTGAAAAAGGGGGTCGCCAAAATGGACCCAACCTCTGCGGGCAACGCCGCGACGCTTGCCATAATCGCCCAGGCGACGATGGCCGACTTGAGCGCGGTGAAGAAGCCCGAGGACGCCGCCAAGTGGTACGAGTTCAGCGCGATCATGCGTGACGCGGCGGGTGACGTCAATCAAGGCTTACATGCCAATGACAAAGATAAGGTCACCTCGGCGATGAAACGCCTGGGCCAGAGTTGTGAAGATTGTCACGCCGTTTTCCGCAAGAACGAAGCGGCGAAATAGGCACTGTGGCAGGGAAACACTCTGGCAACGAAACACGACCCTGCGGAAATTGATTTCCACAGGGTCGTGTGTTGAGTTTCGTGTTGGTAAAAAAATATCCGGCTTGGCAACCGAATGTTACGATTTCTTCTTAGCAGCCGCATCAAGCTGGGCCTTCAAGTCCTTGGCTTCGTCACGGTGGAAGAAGGGGACGGTCGTTTTGTCGGCCGCTTCAAGGAGTCGAACGGCATCGGCAGTCTTGCCGATGTCGGCCAAGATCACCGCTGCGTAATACGCACTGTCGGCACTGAGCGAACCGCTCGAAGCGGCCGCTTCCAACGCCTTGCCCGCGTTCAGCCGATCACCACCGCGATAGAGTACCCAGCCCAGAGTCGCCGCAGCTTCGGGGCTTTTCGGATATTGTCGGGCGTTGCTCGTGGCATATTCGATGGACCGATTGAACTTCGCCGGTTCCTTCGTCCGATCCAGTTCACCCAGCACGATGGCCAAGTGATTGGAGGCCATGAAATTAGCTGGCGACAAACTCACCGCTTCGGTCAGAAATTTTTCAGCGGTGTCAGTATCCTTTTGGAAACGGGCGACAATGCCGCGTTGGATTTTCGCTTCGACCGATTTCGAATCGAGTTTCAGTGCTGCTTCCGAAACCTCTTTGGCATGGGCAATTTGGTCGGTCACCAAGTCAAAGTCGGCAATCGCGAGCAAGCAGCGCAGATTTTTTTCCTTGTTTTCCGCAGCTTTGTCTGCATTCACAGCGTCGAATGCGGCTTTCATGCGGGCCTTGGCTTCCGCCTTGAGGAAATCCGCTTTCTTTTTTGAACGATCGTCCTTGTTTTCGCCCGCATATCGAAGGGATGCTTGTTGGCACATAATACCCAGTACAGCATCCTGATTGATCATCGTTTTTTCATTGGCAGCGGCAATTTTTAGGGCAGCCGCCGCTTCCGGAAATTGACCCATGTGAACCATTACGCCCGCCAACCGTTGTTGACACGTGGCGGCTTTAGGGTCCGCAGCGGCCCAAGCCTGTAATTTTACGAGGGCTTCTTTCCACTGTTCGCGGCTTTCGTGGATGGCGGCACTCCCCGCATTGACACGAATTTGGAAATCCTTGGCCCGTTCGGCGTTGCCTTTGTAATCCGCCGCAACTTTTTCGGCTTCGCGGAACAGAAGATCAGCACCGGTGATCTCTTGCTGCTGGACGGCGATGTCGGCCAAGTAGAGATAGGCATCGGGATCCTTCGGGCTATCGAGGACGCACTTTTCAAGTTCTGCACGGCCCGCCGGAACTTGGTTGGCTGCAAACAGAATGCGGGCCAACATCATGCTTGCCGGGGGAAGGCCGGGGTTTTTCTTCGCCGCTTCCGCCAGCTTCGCGCGTCCTTCGTCAACCTTGCCCGTCTTGAGCAATTCGAGAGCATCGGCAATGGCCGTGTATTCACCTTTGTTGGTGTCGGGCGATAGTTTGCCGAACAGTTGAATTCCGATCGGTTCATCCTTCTTTTCGGTCGAGGCGGGTTGGGCCTGCGCGAAAACGGGCGACAACGCGAAAATGCCCGACAGTAATAAGCCCAGCGAGAGCTTCCGCTGCGAGAGAATGTTTTGCCCAATGCACAAGCCAGCCATAGTTTCTTGCCTCATCAAAAAGAGAACAGTCAAAACGAGTAAGTAAGAGCAACTTCGAGATTCAACCGCGTTCGTTGGTGTACCTGATTTCCCAGCGGTAAGTGCCAGTATAACGAGAGGCTGCGGGGTTAGTAGGGGTGAAAATAGGTGAGAATTACAGAACCCCTCAATGGCCGTCCCTTCGTTCGTTACGACCGCACCAACCCGAACCGTTTTATAACTCAAACGCTTAGCCGGGGCGTCCACGCCCGGTGCCATTTGCGTCCACGCCCGACATTCGCCGAGCGATGAATTGACGATCGGCTCAAAAAACGCCGGGCGTGGACGCTCCGGCTAAGCAATCAAAGGCTAAGCGATTGCGGGCCAAGCCAATACCAAACATCACGACCTCCGCCAACCGGACTGCTCTGTTCTACGGACACCCCTGGGCATTGGTTCGCTCGATGAAGCGGTTGTTGCCGGGTGTTCGCTTTTTTCTTACCGTCGTGTCGAGAGTGGGCGAAAATCCCTTCCGGTCGGGAAAACAGGGCCTTTTGAAGCACCTAGCCCAACGCCCCCTTGACTTCCCCCCGCCACTGTAAAAAATTCGTAATCGTCAAGCCAGGGTACTTGAAAAAACGGGTCAAAAAATGGCTCACTTTTCG
>JAYUFG010000243.1:0-2019 GCA_043738845.1 Planctomycetaceae bacterium | reverse complement strand
CAATTTGGGGTGATGCTAGCGTGCGTAAGTCCTTTATCGTCGGATGCTAGCAATCCCCCGCACTGAGGATTGAAACGCAAGTTTGCAAAAGTCCAGTTAATAACGGTCTTTCCAAAGTAGGTCGCGGCAGGTTTCAATGGCCGCGATGTTATTTTGGAGTCAATGGTTGTTCACGAAGCGGCGTGGGACTGATCTGGCGTCCACAATGGAATAGTCTATTGTTCGTCTTCCGTATTGTGTAGGATGAGATCGGGACATTGATTCAATTCAGATGTAAAGAGGCCGAAAATGAGTGTCGATACCAACGAAATTTTGTCGTTGCCCATCCCGGAGCAGCTGCGGATTGTGGAACTGATCTGGGACCAACTTGGCTCTGCGGGCACGGCGATCCCGCTGCCAGATTGGGTCGAGGAAGAGGGAAAACGTCGTCGCGATGAGTTGCGAGAAAATCCCGCGATAGGCCTCGATCACGCAACCAATTGGCAGCGCATCGAATCTCGCAATGGATAAGGATATTACTTATCATCCGCTGTTTCATTGCGACGTGATGGAAGCGGCAAATTGGTACGACCGGCGGTCGGCTGGGCTAGGTGATGCTTTTGCGACCAACGTCAAATCCACCGTTGCCGAGATCATCGACGATCCCGACAGGTTCGCGGCAACACCGATGGGATTGCGATACTTGCGGGTCGAACGATTCCCGTACTTGGTCCTATTTGATGTGACCGAGGAGCAGGTTTGTTTCTTGGGCGTTCTACATACCGCTCGGTCTATTGAAAAATGGCGCGACAAACGCCGATGAAAAACGCCAGTTCATCCCTCCCCGTCCTGTTGTAGGAGCCAGCGTTCCGCGATGAATCGCCAGAGGCGGAGGAGGATCGCCATGAGGGCGAGACCGACGAGCAGGACCAGCGGAATGCGCCAGCCGAGATCGAACAGATGTCGCGACCAATTCCAAACGTCGGACCAGCGGACCAGTACGAACAGTGCGGCCAAGCACAAGAACGGCCCGTAGGGAATCTCATTTTCCCGTTTCAACAGCCATTGGCCAACGCCGAGGATCAGACCGGCCATCGGTGCCAAGAAGAAAATAATCAAGCACGCCTGCCAACCGAGGAACGTGCCGATCATGGCCAGGAGCGTGACGTCGCCGAAGCCCATCGCTTCTTTTTGCAAGGCGACAAAACCGATCAGCCGCACGGCCCAAATGATTCCGCCACCGATGGCCATTCCCAACAGGGCCGTCAGCAAGCCTTGCCAATGCTCGCCTCCCATCCACCAGACGCCGACAATTGCCGCGGCACCGAAAATCTCGATTAGCAACATGAAAGGGGACAACAACCCGCGCAGCATTCGCGCACAGCAAATTTTTAGAGCGAAGAAAAAACCCCGTCGCCCGTGCCACGGCCGATGAACGAGGGCGAAACACCACGCCCACAAGCAGAACAGCCCAATGGCGAGCGACATCCAATTTGGCGCGCCGTCTAAGAACGTCGGCCAGCGATGGGGTGCGGCGATGTGGATTGCGCCGACGGTGGGAACCTGTGCGGCGGGCGGGTAATAAACAACCGCCAGAAAAGATGACGGGAGTGCAGCGGCGAGGATTAAGCCGAGCAGCGTCCCGGTCACGGTGATTCCGTCGGGAATGATCTTTTCGTCAAAGTCAATGAACGACGCGGCCGTCATCAACGCCAGCAACAAAATTTGACTCAAATACTGAGCATGTAAGCGGCCCGACAGTTCGACGTTCTGTTTGTTCAAGCCGACGACCTGCATGACCGGGACTCTGGCTTCCGGTTCAGGAATCATCGCCGGAAAAGCGACGTCAACTTCCCAGATGTACAACAGTGCGAAGAGCGCACCGAGCGACAGTTCCAGCATCATGGGCCGAAACCAAAATCCGGTGCCATGAACCTTCGACTCGCGGCGCAAGAACCACCACCCGACGACGGGAATTCGATCTCGCCACGTTCGCCGATTGAGTTCCTTCGGCGGAGCGGACCAGGGGCTGATCGGTCG
>JAYUFG010000242.1:0-5385 GCA_043738845.1 Planctomycetaceae bacterium | reverse complement strand
TGACTTTGATAAATAGATAAAAAAGTGACTTTGATGATCCCGTAACTGCAACGAATAAGTAGCGAATTGGGAAGACCTTGCTTGGCGGCGCGGAGTCTGAACCCAACGCGATTTAACCCGTAAGCCTTTCGTGTAGGAAGATCAGCGTATGTCGCACTCGGAAGAATCCGCCTTTGGCTCTGCTGGTTCACCCGCTGCCATAAAATGGTTCGGCGAAATGAGCCAAACCGATTTCGATATCGAGTTCTTCGAGCGGGTGATCGAACGCAACCCAAATTATGTTCAGGTGTTGCGGCTGCTGGGAGAACTGCTCGCTCGCAAGGGGTTATATGAGCGGTCGCTGGTGATTGACCGGCGACTGGTCGGTTTGGTTCCCCAAGACGGCGTGGCTCATTACAATTTTGCCTGTAGCCTGTCGATGTGTGGCCATCCTCAAGAAGCGATTGCCGAACTGCGTGCGGCGGTCGAGTTCGGCTATAGCGACTTTAGCTATCTCGAAATGGACAGCGACCTCGATAGCCTGCGCAGCGACCCACAGTTCAAGGCACTCCTGCGTCGTCACGGCAAGAAACCCCGCCGCAAAAAAAAGTAACTTGTACAACTTGTACAAGCGGCGTCTCGCCGCTTTTGTATTATCCAACGCGGCGAGACGCCGCGTGTACAAGCATTACGATCACTCCCCTTCATGCTCTATCTCTTTGACCAAATCGCCGAAGCTGTTACGAGCATTCAGCAGCGGTTTTCCCTCAAACCCCGGGCAGGAATCATCCTCGGCAGCGGGTTGGGCAATGTGGCCCACGACATCGAAGGGGCCGTCACATTCCCCTACGAGGAACTCCCCCACTTCCCCCGTTCGACCGCGATTGGTCACAAAGGACAATTGGTTTGTGGGCGGCTGGCGGGCGTCCCGGTCGTCGCGATGGAAGGCCGCTTTCACGCCTACGAAGGTTACTCGCTCCAACAAATCACGTTTCCCGTCCGGGTGATGAAGGCTTTGGGGGCCGATTTGCTCATTGTCTCGAACGCCTGCGGCGGAATGAACCCGCAATATCGTTGCGGCGACATCATGGTCATTGAGGACCACATCAATCTGCTCAACGGCAATCCGCTGATCGGCATCAACGACGACCGCCTGGGACCGAGGTTTCCCGACATGAGTGGTCCGTATGATCCGGTGTTGATCGAGCAAGCCCTAGAAATTGCCCGGCGTGAAAACTTTGCAGCACAGCGGGGAGTGTATGTAGCCGTTACGGGTCCGAACCTTGAAACACGGGCCGAGTATCGGTTTCTGCGAACCATCGGAGCCGATGTCGTCGGTATGTCCACGGTCCCGGAAGTTCTGGTCGCCGTTCATGCCGGGATGCGAGTGTTGGGACTCTCGGTCATTACGGACATGTGTTTGCCGGACGCTTTGAAGCCTGCCCACGTCGCCGAGATTCTGGCCGTTGCCGCCACTGCCGAGCCGAAACTGCGCGTGATTGTTCGCGGGATATTGACGGGACTTGCGAACGAATAATAGGTCAGTTCGATACGGCAATTGACGCACCGAATTGAATGACATCGGAATTGTGCATCAATATCTGTCGTGCGAATTCGAATCCCGCGTTGCCGTTTCCCCTACCGCGAAGCGGTTACGTCCTTCAGCCCCGGGTTGCGGCGCAGCCGTCAACCCGGGGCTGGGCGGCACAATATTTTCAACCCCAACGGGGTTGTGTCCACCGCGTGTACCTTCGTCGCGACGAAAACGGGCTTGATCGCCCCAGCCGTTCGTCGGTCAGTTGCACATCGCCGAAATTGGCGTGCCGGGTTATGAAACGGTGAACCCGACATGTGAACGCAGATCGTTATGGACCGGGGATCGTGAGCGGTTACGATTTTTCGGTTTTTGACGCCTTATCGCCTCATGCGCAATGCGGCGCACGTCGTGCCCTTTCCTCTTGAGGGCCAACGGCCCAAGTGCGATAGCCAGGGGCATCGCCCCTGGTGCGTGATGCGGTGCGGGATTAAAGCCAAAAGGTGGCGGACTTTCTTACAAGGGACGAAAGGTCGCCGCGTTGCGGCTCATGGGCCAGCGCGACATTGTTACCAGGGGCGATGCCCCTGGCTGTTGCAGATTGCCCCGGTGGGGCACCGGAGTTGCGAGGGTTGCCGATATGGGCCGCCTGAGTGCATAATTGTCAGGCCACAGGCCTGACCTACGAGACTATATCGCACGGTTACGCGTTGCGGTCAGTTTGAGGGAGAGGCTCGGTATGGAGAACTTCAATTCGGAAGCAGCGAAACGCTAAATCGATACCGTGAGCGGGATCGAATTCGACGCAGAGATAGGGCGGAAACCCCTCTCCACGTTCCTAGACAGTAATCGAAAGTCCGAAAATCGCATTCTGATGGTTGAAGCCATCCATGTGAAGTTTGTCTACGTCGTGAAAGCGAAGCGTGGTGAGAGTGTGATGGCGCATGACCAAGATTCCCCGGTCGTCCACCTCGGAGGTAAGCTCCCACAAGTGAATCTTGGTGGTGAGGACTGGAAAGATGTAACGCCCAGCGTCTGGCTCGACGTCGCCGCGCCAAAGGTTGAACTCGATGACTTCGGCATCGTGGAAGGAGGGCCAGTAGCCGAAGATACTGGTAAGTCGCTCACTGCCTTCGATAAACTTTTCGATTTCGTTCATGGGACGTGCGAGTGACGATTAAGGACCAAGTTCAGCGAAGGCAGCCACGAGTCGCGCTGCCGTTCAATGCAGCACATAGTTAGGCCGCGTGGACTCGATATTCAGGTATCCTCCTTCTTTGGCCACCCGATGACTTTGACGTGGTGAAACAAAGTGCTGTCTGTGCCTTGCTGGCCAGATGATAACTCGCGTCCGCCCCAGTCCTCGGTCATCAAGTGCGTGTGGTCGTACTCACCAGCGGCGATGGTGTCCGCAAGCCGGGACGCAATTTGAGCCAAGAACCGGAGTCCGCCCTCATCGGCGTGAACAAGCAACTCGTCTCCATGCTTCGCGACTTCAAATGTAAGGAGGTGCGGTATCATGACGTGTGCGGCGGCCTAAGATGTTATGATTCAGCGAAATCGCTGGGGGATTCGTACTGTAAAGCAACCTACTCGGATCGCAAGGGCATGTCAACAAATTTCAATTGGCATACCGGGCGTCCGGCGGTCGTAATGCGGCGGACGTTGCGCCCTTTCCTCTTGAGGAGGGGCATCGCCCCTGGTGCGTGATGCGGTGAGGGATTGGAGCCACAAGGTGGCGATCTGTCTTGCAAGGGACGAAAGGTCGCCGCGTTGCGGCTCATGGGCCAGCGCGACTTCGTTACCAGGGGCGATGCCCCTGGCTATTGCAGATTGCCCCGGTGGGGCACCCGAGTCGCGCGGGTTGCCGATCAATGAATGTCAGTCCGTAGGTCAGGTACCGCGTACCGGACGTTTTTTCACAAGTATTTCCATCCCGCAGGGATGGTAGCAATTAGCCGGTGGTTGAGCGCAGCGACATCACCGGAAAGCGGACGGCTAAAAAAATTCGACCCCGGCGGGGTCGTAGCGTATCACGCAACGTGTGTTCGACGGTTCGGCAAGCTGGCATCCCGCCGGGATGCGTTGCGAAAGGAAGTTTGTTACCGGTGGTGTCGCTGCGCTCAACCACCGGCTAATCGCTGGCATCCCTCCGGGATAAAAATGTTTGTATTTTTGTCAGGTACGGGGTACCAGACCTACGACTACGACCGCGCTAAAACGCCTCGGCCATTTCACGGGCGTGATAACTGGATCGAACAAACGGGCCGCTGGCGACGCGGACGAAGCCCATTTGTTTGGCGGCGGCACCCAGTTCGTCGAACTCTTCGGGCGGAAGGTAACGAACGACGGGCAGGTGTTCGAGTGTCGGTTGCAGATATTGCCCCAGGGTAAGAAAGTCGCAGCCAACGTCGCGGAGATCGGCCAGCACGTCAAATAGTTCTTCGCGAGTTTCTCCCAGCCCGAGCATTAAGCCGCTCTTGGTCTTGATTGCCGGGTTCTGTTGTTTGACGTGTCGGAGCAGTTGCAACGTCCAGCGATAGTCGCTCTTGCGACCGCGAACGGTGCGATATAGTCGCGGCACGGTTTCCGTATTGTGATTGAAAACTTCTGGAGCGGCTTCGATCACCCGATTGAGTCCGGCGACTTGTCCCAAAAAATCGGGCGTGAGAACCTCGATGGTGGCGTTCGTCCGTTCCCGCACGGCCAACACGCTGCGATAGAAATGTTCGCCACCGCCGTCGGCCAGATCGTCCCGCGTGACGGAGGTAATGACAACATGCTTCAGGCCAAGTCGCACGGCCGCCTCGGCCACCCGTTCTGGTTCGTCGGCTTGCAGGGCTTCGGTCTTACCCTTGGGGACCGAACAGAACCCGCACGGTCGCGTGCAGACATTGCCCAGGATCATAAACGTGGCGGTTTTCTGCGACCAGCATTCCATTCGGTTGGGACATTTGGCACTCTCGCACACCGTTTCGAGTTTGAGTTCCTCGATCAACTTGGCCGTAAAGTGATTGGCGTTCCCGAGCGGGACGTTCCGCTTCAACCAGCGTGGCAGGCGGGGACCGGCGGGAGACGAATCGCCCGTGGTTTGTAAAGGACTTTCGACAATCGGAAGTTGCGGAAAGAGGGACGTATGGTTCGACATAGGCCGGACAAGTCGGTATGGTGTAGGAGTGGAACGCGATTCGCTCCATTCTAACAAACCGTGCGTTGGTACCCTAGCCAGTCCTTAGTCCCGATTTTATGGCCAAGAAAGACAAAAAACCGGACCGCGAGCACGACAACGAGCGGCTGATCGCCCAAAATCGCAAATCGCGACACGAATATGAGGTTGTGGAGACGCTCGAGTGCGGTATCGTCCTGGTCGGGAGTGAGGTCAAAAGCCTACGCAAAGGGACGATCATGCTCGACGACGCCTATGGCCGGGTCAAGAAAGAAGAGGTTTGGCTGATCGGTTGCGACATCGCCGAATATGTCGAGGCGAACCGCTTCAACCACGAGCCAAAGCGGCCGCGAAAATTGCTTATGCACCGGCGCGAGGTTCTCAAATTCGCCAACAAGGCGACCGAAAAAGGACTGACCCTCGTCCCGCTGAAAATGTATTTCAAGAAGGGTCGGGCCAAAGTCTTGCTTGGACTGTGTCGCGGCAAGAAACTTCACGACAAACGGGACACACTGAAAAAGCGGGACGTGAAACGCGACATTGACCGAGCCATGCGTCGGGGACGATAGACTTTGAAAAGACCTTTTACCGTTTAGCCGATTGAACTGACTGGTCGTCTCGCTAGGTATTTGGCAAATCCAGTATTGCTGACGATGCGGGTGTTCTTCGCGAGCTTTGCGCCTTTGCGTGAGATTTTTTCCTTACC
>JAYUFG010000241.1:0-5401 GCA_043738845.1 Planctomycetaceae bacterium | reverse complement strand
CCAGCGGTTTTCAGCGATGTTGTGTTGCGTCTGTACGAATATGGACTGTTCTACTCCCGCCGCACGCAGGAGCGGTTCCAAATCGTCGGGTAAGAAATCGCGATTGATTTTGGCCAGCGGAGGCGACTTCAACCATTCATAATTGAACGGCAGGCTCCGTTGCCAAAAATGTTGATGCGCGTCGAGGATCATGTTTAGAGCCTATTTAAGAACCCTCATCCCGGCCCTCTCCCGGCGGGAGAGGGGGTAGCTTCCTAGCTATCCATTCGCACGCCAATCGACAACAGGATATTCGCGTACCGCTGCATGTCGGCGGTTTGCACGGTCAGAATATGGTCGGGCGTATTGACCGCCTCGTAAAAGTTCCATTTTTCAATCGGCGTCAGGGGCAAATCCAATCCGGACGACTTTATCACGGCGCGATAATCGTTCCACACCGGAGGATCACCCGATAGAGCGTAAGGATCGTCGGGTGTGTACATCATGGTATTGATTTCATCGACCGGGACAGCCGAGAGAATCGCTTCCAGCACCTGCGCACAATTGAGAACGCCGGGCATGAGGTTGAGCGAAATCAATTGGGCGTTCGGTCCCCTTTTGGTCGAGGCGGGATAATGTCCGTCGGCGATCAAAACTTTGGCATGATGGCCCGCCGCGCCGAGAATCGCGTTGATCTGCGGATGAATCAGTTTGTGTTTGAGCATCTTTTGTAGTTGATGAAATCGGTATAAGAAAATAATCGAATATGGGGATTGAACTGCTTGACCTTTACGCGAACACTATAACGAGACGTCTTGCAGCCGTTTGACGAAGACAATTTCACCACGGAGTCACGAAGGACACGGAGTTAACAAGAGGAAAAATGCGGATTGGAGAAATCCCTCTTTTAATATCCATCTCTGAATGTATTCCTCCGCGTTCTCTGGGACTCCGTAGTGAGTTTTGACCGGTGTTGTATAAAACTGCAACTTCGCGGATGATTAGTTTACGCATTACAAAGAAGTGATTGATAAAAACTCCATGACAACGCGCACGATGGATCGTTGAGCGTAAGATACCCATTTGCGAGGCGAATCAATAGTGGGTCAACCAGCCCTGAGTTACCACGTAGCTGATTTGTGGAATGAACGACGCGCTCGTCAGGCACCGGGTACCTGACCTACAAGGCTTTTCAACTCGCTCCCCGTTACTCCACCACCTTGAACTCCACCGCTTCGATCGCGGCACGGCCCGATCTGGGGAAGGGGCGGGGCATCGGTTGTGCGTGGTGCTGGGCGTCGATTGTCCGACAGCGGAACGTATACTCGCCTTTGGGAAGACCCGGAACGACCGCCGCCCAATGGGCGTTGGCCAATCGCAACGGCCACGATTTTGGGACGCCGTCCGCGTCGAAACCGTGCGTCGGTTGTGGAATCTTTCCCTCCTTCAATCCGCTCCAAACTTTCGGAGCCGGGAGAATCTCGGCATCGACCCACGGGGCCTTCGTAAAATACGGATCCCCCTCCACGTGGACGAAGTTTTTCGCCGCGACCCAAATCTGCACTTTGCTCAAACCCGACACGCCGACCTGAGCGTGGCCCGAAACGGGAATCGGTGCGCCCGCATTTACCTCGCGGGGGACGGAAATCGAGGCCGCAAAAGTTTTCATCGGGCTATCGATGTCGTTGTTTTGTTCCGCATACGTGTCGTTTGCGTGGAACAGATTGGTGAGAAACACGTGCGTCAGCCATTTGACCGATTTGAAACCGTAGGCCTCTGGCACGACGATCCTCACCGGGCCGCCCCGTTCCGAATCGAGCCATTCGCCGTTCAGTTTGTAACAGAGGATCACCGGTGGCAGGTCGTAAAAATCCTCCAACACGCGGCCGATGGGTAGCGAACCGCGAAACACTTGTTGCGGATCGTCGTTGTGATAGCCTTTGTAAAACACCCGCCGGAGGTTTTCGCGCGGTTGCGTCAGCCAGACGACCTCACGGAGCGGAACCCCTTCCCACAGACCCATTCCAAGCGGACAGCCGAGATTCAGGCAGGTCATTACCTTCGGAAATCGGACGGCGTGTTTTTCGGCGAGCTTCAACAGGGCGTCGAAGTTGAAGGCCGTGCCGTTTTCTTTCGTGAGGGGCTTGCCGATCTTAGCGGGATTGTCGGGATCAGAAGCGACTTCCAATTGCCACGTTTCGCGAGTCATGCCGACTTCGCGTTTTTTCTCGTCGGGTAACGTATGCGGCGGCGGTTTGCCCTTCGACACATCCCTAAAGTCCTCCGGCGGAGTAAAGTATGGTTCGCGACGAATTCCGGCCTTGTCGGGTTTCGCGCGTTTCGCCGGAGCAGTTGCGGGCTTTTGGTCGTCATCCGCAATCGCGGTGACGGCCGCCTGCGTCGCGGCCAAACCCGCCACACCCGTCTGCAAGAAAAACCGCCGCGTCAGCTCGCGATGCTCGTCGAGAAATGAGGAGTTTTTCATGCGAGATTTTCCGGAAAGAGTGCGTTAAGTACCGCCTAGCACATCACGATTGCATTCCGATAATTGTATGCCGTTTTTTTGGTCGCCGCTAGGCGATTTTTTTCTTGAATTTAGGCCACGATCTGTGAGCCGACATTTCCCAGATGGATTGAGCCTGGAGCCGATCCAGGCTCGGTTTGGTCGCCATTTTAACTTTGGTTTACACCCACTGAATCCAGTACGCATTGGATTTCGTGCGTTATATCGGCTCCGCTCGGGACTGAGCGGCTCGTTTTGCCAGGAAAGAGTGCTGGCCGGTGTGTTTTTCAGCTTCAAACGCTTGTTACGCGCAGCCCCTCTCCCTTGGGATCGTAAATATGAATGAAACTGGCTTGTCCAGTACCACTAACGAGCAACTGTTTTCCGTTCGCAGAAAACGCCAACGCCGCAACGCTGGCCCCAGCCGGTAACACAACCGTACCCTCCGACGAACTGTGGAGGTTCAGCACGCCACCCTGTCGGTTGACGGCCAATAATCTTCCGCCGAGCGAGAAACCTACTCCAATGATTTTCTGAGCGGCGTCTTTCGTGCCGATGCTGGTTGTCTTGGCGGATTTTTAATGTGTTCCAAATCGTCAGATCATCAATTTCAGAGGCCAGAAACGCCTGAAAGGAACCGTCCTCAGAAACCGCAATTCGCTTTCGGTCAATCGGGTTGGGAAGCTGGGTCCAAACGGCAACACTCCATGATTCGAGTTCGACGTGAAGCTGCTTGCTGTCTTTGGAGAAAGCGAGACAACCGGTGCCGGAGTGCTGGCAATTTAAGTCCTTCACGAGTTGGCCCCTTCGCAGATCAAAAATCTGAATGGAACGCTTCGGATTTTAGCTCGTTACCAAATGATTCGACCTTCGTTTGCCGCATTAGACAAGCTACCAAAGGGACTGCACAGTTTCGGGGTTTGTCGTCACGGCGTCTCAGACTTTCAATAGGTCCGATGAGACTCTGACGGACTGCTTGTCGCGATACCAATCGGAACTTACCGATTGACCGATTACCGGCCGCAACCTTGTGATCGCACTCCGCGTTTTCGCCGTTCAACCCTCCGAAGTTATAGGTAAGGACCGGCGCATCAACGACTGTAGCGATGATCGAGGAAGGGCAGGTTTCCTCTACCGCAACGCGGTTTCATCCTCCAACTCAAAGTTGCCGCAGTGGGTAAGAATCTGATTGTAACGAACGTATCGGTTATTCCCAAAGGCCGATTTTGCGATGGACGTTTCCGAAATGCCCCATGCGTTGACCTTGATCCACCTGTGACGTAGATATTCTACGACAGCACAATTTTCCCGATGAGCGGCATTCAATTCGTCCTTCATTCCCTGTTCACGGAATGGCCCGCCGAGAATTACGCCACCCATTGATGACTTCGCCCGACCCACAGCTTTAGGTAACTGCCATGAAAAAAGGGACTATTCTCCTCGTCGATGACGACCGACATGTTCTCGAATCCATGTCCGATTGGCTTCGTTCCAAGGGTTATCGTCTCGATGTTGCCAGCGGTGCGCACGACGCACTCGCAACGTTGAAGAAGAAAACCTTCGACTTAGTCCTGGCCGACGTGCGGTTGGCCGATGGGGACGGTTTCGATATTCTTGCCGAGTGCCGCGAACATTATCCGAACACGGCTGTGATCCTGCTCACCGGTTATGGCACCGTCGATTCGGCCGTCGAGGCAATCCGCTCCGGTGCGTTTGACTTCCTCACCAAACCGTTGATTGACGAAGAACTTGAACTGGCCATTGATCGAGCCCTGAACCAGCGAGAAGTGATCGAAGAAAATAAAAACCTCAAGGCTCAACTCGATCTTCGCTTTGGCATCGAAAACATCGTCGGACATGACCGCCGCATGTTGAAAATTTTCGACATGATCGACAGCGTCGCCGATACGCGGGCAACCATGCTCATCACGGGCGAAAGCGGGACGGGCAAATCGCTTGTCGCTCGTGCGATCCACCGCCGCAGTTCGCGACGCAGTAAACCGTTTGTGGAAATTGCCTGCGGTGCGTTGCCCGAAAATCTTTTAGAGAGCGAGCTTTTTGGTCACGTCGCCGGAGCTTTCACCGGAGCGACGGGCGAAAAGATGGGGAAGTTTCTGCAAGCCGACGGCGGCACGATTTTCCTCGACGAAATCGCCACCGCCAGCCCCAGTATGCAGGTCAAACTCCTCCGCGTCTTGCAAGAGATGGAGTTTGAAGCGGTCGGCGGAACGAAAACCCATCACGTCGATGCGCGCGTGATCTTGGCCACGAATGAAGACCTGGGCCAAGCGGTCGCGGCGGGTCGCTTCCGCCAAGATTTGTACTATCGAGTCAATGTGATCAATATCGAGATGCCCGCCCTGCGACAACGCATCTCCGACATTCCGCTCTTGGCGACCCATTTTTTGCAAGACGTCTGCGCCGAGACGGGCAAGAATGTCCGCGAGTTCAGCCCCCGAGCGATGGAAGCGATTCAGCAGTATCCCTGGCCAGGCAATGTTCGCGAGTTGCAAAACGTCATCGAGCGGGCGGTGTTGCTCGGCAAGAACGACGTGATCGACATGGACGACCTGCCGCCGAATCTTACGTCCGGTTCGCCGGTTGTGGTCGCGACCTTCGCAGGCGGAACTTTGAAGCAAGCTCTCGAAGGGCCGGAACGTCAGATCATTTTTAACGTGCTCGAAGCGCACGATTGGAACCGACAAGTCACGGCCGAAATCCTCGGCGTTAACCGCACCACGCTCTATAAAAAGATGAAGCGGCTCGGCTTGGAAGACCTCCCCCGGGCGATGGTGTAAACGACGCTGGGCGGAAACTTGCGGTTTCTGCTAGCGTGTGCTGGCAAGTTGCCGAAAAGTCGGCGATAATTGGTCCATCACTTTTGGACCGAACTAGCGGAGCGACTTTCATGCGTGCGAA
>JAYUFG010000240.1:0-5408 GCA_043738845.1 Planctomycetaceae bacterium | reverse complement strand
GTTGGAATATTGTTCATCGCGTCTCTTTTTGATCGCGTCGCGACCACGGAAGGAAGCTGTGTCTTTTAAGACACGGTACAAACTGTCGCAATCGTTTTGGTGCTTACGATTCGTCATATTGTAAGCCCGTTCAGCGGCCTCAAAAAATTGCCTGTCAATGACCGACGGAATTACTTGATCGTTCAACGAACACTCGCCAATTTCCCCTGCATTGCGACCATTATTTGTGCGCCGGTCCTAAGCACGAATAATCGACACGCCAGTGCATCGACCGTTCGCTTCAATTCGGCTGAAAGGCAAAGAACTTGACGAGGGGGCGGATTTTCGCCGCGAACCCGTCGGAGAGGGGTGCGGAGTTATAGTTGTGTCCACCTGCTTGTGTGATCTGCGGACCCTCTTTTTGGATCGCCTCCACACTTTTGTTGCTCGGTCGAATGACGGCGATGTGACCATGACCGCCGTGATAGTTCGCATCGGTGTTCTTGAAACTGGCGACGACAACTACACCGTGATTGGCCAAGTTTTGAGCATCGGTCGCGTTCACCAGCTTCCAACCTTTTTTCTGCCCTTCGTCCAATAACCAATCGGCCTGACGGTTCGCCAAGTTTCCCTGCGGCGGCGGGCTAAGCAGCGGAATGTTAAGTTGATCGCAGGCCGACGCCGCGAACGCGCTGCAATGAGTATGTACCCCTTTTTCGGTCACAGGATTGAGACTCTTGCCCGACTTCCATTCGATGGTAAAGCCGGGCAGCCAACGGTGTTCGACGTCCAAGTCGTCAAGTTTTTTGACTAGATTTTGCCCCTCGGCCGTGATGGCGTCGGTGGCGAACCCGTCCTGAACAGCCTGAACAGACAGAATGGTCAGAACCGAAAACAGAGTCAGGAGTGAGGGGCGGGCAGTTCGCATAAAAAGTTTCCTGTTGCTGAATGTCGAGGTTCCAATTTTAGACTGCGGCCCACGGAGCTAGCAATCCGATCTTTCCTATTTCCTTATTCTCAGCGCAGTTGGGCGAACTTTGTTACGGCGAAAATGTCCAAACAGCAAATCGGCATGCTGCCGCCGATCCGCCGCGTTCAGTCGTAACATTTAATGGGATTTTTCGCTTAACCAAGTCCGCCGACGCAGCTTTTCGGCGTTTTTTCAGGGATTTTTCGGAAAAAGACTGTGACGGTACCTGCCTGATGAGCAACTAATGTTGCATAACAACATTTTCCCGATTGTTTCCTGCACACGACCCTGAACACGGTGCGACGCCATTGCGTCGGCCGGGTGAGGACCACTCTCATGCGACGCCTCAAACTGTGGAATCTGACGGCCCTAATCGGTGCCGGGCTGGGCTTGTGGTTGGGATTGGAGATGGGGCGTCCGGTCGATGCTCCTTCGCCCACGGAGGTTTCGACTTCCGCCGAGAACGTCATTGAAAAGAAAGCAGAAAAAATCGCCCGGCCCATCGTCCGAGAAGCCCCTCGCACCCCTGATTTCGGCTCGCCATTGCCGAAAAAACGGGTATAACGGCGGGATGCTGCGATTAACCATGAAACCGGGTGAAGAGGCGAGCGTGCGAAAAGGGCATTGCTCCGTCTTTCGCGATCAGGTCGCCAACCCGCCCGATTCTCTCACGCCCGGCGAAGAAGCCGACGTTGTCGATGGACGGGGCGGGTACTTGGGGCGGGGGCTCTTATCCGGCGGCGGCCGAGTGATCTGTCGGCTGTACACGCGGCGGCGGGAACCGCTCGACCGCGATTTTTTCCACAAGCGGCTGCAAGCCGCTCACACTTTTCGCCGTGGTTTGAACCTGCCCAACAAAAGCACCAACGGTTATCGGGCCGTCTTTGCCGAAGGGGACCGCCTGCCCGGCCTGATGGTCGATCGTTACGGCGATCACTTGGTGATTCAAACGCCGACGGCCGGTCTGGAACAGCGGAAGGAACTGCTCGTCGATTCGCTCACGGAAATTTTTCGGCCGCTGGCAATTTGCGAGCGGAACGATTCGGCCCTTCGCAAACGAGAAGGGCTGCCCGAAGTCAACGGCTGGATCGGCAACGCGCCGACGCAACCGATCATCGTTTCGGAAAATGGAATTCAATATCAGGTCGATCCGCTCGGCGCGATGAAGACGGGCCATTTTTTTGACCAGCGTGAAAACCGATTGTTGCTGGAACGGATTTCACGCGACAAGTCGGTCCTTGAAATGTTCTGCTACACCGGCGGGTTTGGACTTTCCGCTGCCAAGTACGGTGCGAAGTCGGTCCTCTCTGTCGATGGTGCCGCACCGGCCATCGAAGCCGCTCGGGAAAACGCTCGACTGAATGGTTTGCAACAACAGATCGAGTACGAAGTTGGCGACGGTTTTGAAGTCTTGCACACGCTTGCTCGTGGACCACGACGGTTTGATGTGATCGTGATTGACCCGCCCGCTTTCGCGAAAACGACGGCTCATGTGGAGAAGGCGACCCGCGCGTATCAAGACCTGAATCAAACGGCGTTGCGGATGTTGCCGGTGGGGGGGTATTTGCTCACTTGTTCTTGTTCGCAACAAATCACGCGGCGAATTTTTCGCAAGCTCGTCGCCGACGCCGCCGGCGAAGCCCGCCGTATCGTGCGGGTCGTCGCCGAAGGTGGCGCAGGCAAAGACCATCCGGTCCTACTCAATGTTCCGGAAACGGACTATTTGAAATCGCTCCTGCTGTGCGTAGTGGAGAAGTTTTAAGCGTGATGAGATGAATAGGAGAACAATTAGGTGGCGTTGTAGATGATCGTCAGGCTATCGGCACTGATTATCAGGACAACAGGATTAGAAGGTTTTGGCGACGCCAAAACATTGGCTTAGGGGAATAATCCCCATTTCTCAAACGAACAAAATGCGATGCACAATTTCATGACACGCCTCACAACCGCCGTGCGTCAACAATCGCATTCCCTTTGCGTGTTATTTTTGGCGATTTTGGGTTGTTTCAGCACTCCCACCATTGCCGCCGACGAAACGTCGCCACCCGCGAGTAAGCCTCTCAGCGTGAGTGGCATTTATCCCCATCTGGCCACATTCAACGGGATGGGCGAATGTGGGATTGGCGGCGTCGTTCCCTGGGCGGACAAATTGTGGATGATTACCTATTGCCCGCACGAGCCGAACGGAAGTCCCGACAAATTGTACGCGATTGCGCCCGACTTCAGCGTACAAATTCGACCAGAGAGTGTCGGCGGGACGCCCGCTGGCCGGATGATTCATCGCGAGTCAAAGCAATTGTTCATCGGTCCGTATGCAATTGACGCGGCGGGCAAGGTGCGCGCGATCTCGCCGAAGATCATGCCCGGCCGTTTGACGGCTGTCGCCCGACACCTCAGTGATCCGGCGAACCTGGTCTATTACTACGACATGGAAGGGATGCTGTACGAAGTCAATGTCACCACGCTCGCCGTGAATAAATTGTTCGATAAGCCGGTGCCCGGTTGGCACGGAAAAGGTGCCTACACTTCGCAAGGACGTTTGGTCATCGCGAACAACGGCGAGCTTCCGGCGGCGGGTCACTCATATAAAACGGTTCTCGTTGGTGGTGCAGCGAAGACACCGGAAGAGATGGGCGTGCTGGCCCAATGGGACGGCCAGAATTGGGAAATCGTGGAACGGAAGCAGTTCACCGACGTCACTGGGCCAGGCGGAATCCACGGCGCACCCGACGACAAAAGTCCGCTTTGGAGTATCGGTTGGGACCGACGTAGCGTGATTTTGAAACTGCTCGATGAGGGAAAGTGGAGTACGTTTCGCTTGCCGAAGGGGGCGTTGACCTACGATCATCGGGGCGGTTGGTATACCGAATGGCCCCGCATTCGCGAGATTGGCCCTGGCCCACTTTTAATGGACATGCACAGCACGTTCTTTGATTTTCCCCGAACGTTTTCAGCGAGCAACACGGGCGGAATCTCGCCCGTCGCGACTCATTTGCGCTACATTCCTGATTTTTGCGAATGGAATGGCAAGTTGGTTCTGGGCGCGGACGATGCTTCGATCTTGCAAAACCCAATGCTTGGTCAATCGCAATCAAACCTCTGGTTTGGCCAGCGGGACGCTCTGAAAAGTTTTGGCCCGCGATCAGGTTGGGGTGGTCCGTGGATCAACGATCATGTGAAGCCGGGCGAGTCGTCGATTCCATTTCTCATCAATGGTTACGAGCAAAAAGTTTTGCACCTTGCCAATCGCGGTGCGGAAAAAGTTCAGTTCACACTCGAGATCGACGCGAAGGGGGACGGAAATTGGACTCGCTATCAACAGATCGACGTGCCGAGTAAGGGCTACGAATTCCATATCTTTCCCGCTCCGTTCGCCGCCAATTGGATTCGTCTCAGCGTGGACAAAGAAACCGACGCGACCGCCGTGTTTCACTACAACTCATCGGGACACGATGCGGCCGAGGATAAAAAACTTTTTGCGAGCGTGGCCGACGTTACCGAAACGGGGAAAGTTTGCACAGGTCTTCTTCGCCCGGCGAAATCGGATCGTAACCTGCAATTTGTCACAACCCAGGACGACAAAGAAGCCTACTTCGAGATCGACGAAAAACTGGCCTTCAGTAAGCCCGAGAGCTTGGCGGATGAAGTGAAAAAAACCAATGCACTCAAAATCGAGTTCTCCGTGGATGAAGCGTCGGTCATCATGACGGACGAAAAGGACAAGTCGAAGCGATATCGTTTACCCCAAAGCCATGAATTGTATGAGAAAGGCTTTCCGGCCGGTTCGCAACGCTGCATTCGCGAATGCGTCTCTGAGCGATTTCTGGTTAATGCCCACGGGACATTTTACTTGGTTGGACGGGAAAGCGGCCTGCCTGCGATTCAGCCCGTCGCCACGCACCACAAACAGATTTACGATTTTTGCACGTATCGCGGCCTGATGGTTTTGAGCGGAACGCGCAGCGACGCCCAACCCGACGGACATTATTTCGGCAATGCCCAGACGGGACTCTGGTTCGGCATGATCGACGACTTGTGGAAACTTGGCAAACCGGTTGGTGAAGGCGGGCCGTGGAAAAATACCTCTGTCCTTCCCCACGTGCCGAGTGATCCGTACCTCATGCACGGTTACGACAAAAAAGTGATCCTGCTCCAGCACATTGCCAGCCACGACGTCACGTTCACCATCGAGGTCGATGTCGATCTGACCGGTTGGTACCGTTATCAAACGATTAATGTCCCGCCAGGAAAAATTGTCGCGCACGATTTTCCAGCCGGTTTTTCGGCTCACTGGCTCCGCGTTATCAGCGACAGCGGCTGCGAAGCGACGGCGTGGTGCGAGTACAAGTGAGGGAGTGTCTGGCGGTGACCAATTTCAAACGCAATTCGCCCCCACTATGGAAGGGTCGATAAACTGGTCTAGGTAAAGCATCGCGGGGAGGTTCTCATGGCTAAAGTT
>JAYUFG010000239.1:0-5410 GCA_043738845.1 Planctomycetaceae bacterium | reverse complement strand
GGCGGTACAGGTTGCCGAGTGTGTCTTTGGCGTAGGACATTTTCAGTTCCACGCCATTAAAGTGATGCTCCAAAAATAGCTCGCCGCGATTCTTATAGTTTCCGTCGCGAACGGCAATGCTCGGCCGCCCACAGTTGGTTAAGCTGAATAACAGCCGTTGCTTGACCTCGGGAAACGCGCGACTCTCGATTTCATATTGATCAGCTTCGCGATTGAAACCAAACGAGAACATTTTATGCTCTCGACAGAACTCGATTGTCAGAAACGTGTCGATAAAGGTCAGGTCATTATGAATTTTACGCACCTCGAAGATTTTTTGTTTTCCAAGGCCCAGTTTTTTGTCCCAGTCTCGTTTTGCGACAAGATCATCGCACTCGTCGTATTCCTTGCCAAAGCGGCCTTTGTTCCAGCGATCCTCGATGTCGCGAAAGAGTTCAATCCCCAGCTTGTAAGGGTTTAACCGAGTTGGCGAAGTGGCGAGCGTGCCCGAATGATGATCGGCGTAGTTCACAATATCGGCCGCTTCGAGACCTTGACGAGTCATGATGGTCGAGTGCCAATAGCTGGCCCAACCTTCGTTCATGATTTTCGTTTGGGCCTGCGGGGCAAAGTAGTAGGCTTCATCGCGGATGATCGACAGCACGTCCACCTGCCACGGCTTCAGCGGGCCATGCTCCAACAGAAACAGCATCACGTCTTTTTGGGCTTCCGGCGGGAAACGCTCCTCCTTTTCCTGCTTTTTCTTGAGGGTGTCCGCCTCGGCGGCGAGGGCGGCGGGCGGATTGATGTACGACTCCATATAGTGCTTGGCGGCGAACTTGCCCGGCGGTTGTGGTTCTTCCTCGGTCGGGCGAGAAAAGTCAAACCGGCTTTTGTCGTCCCGCCGTTTGATAAAGGGCAAATGAATGTCGATCAAATCCTCGATGCTCAGGCAGGCGTCGATGAAGGTTTCGACCTCCTCGACCCCGTGACGGTCCATGTGCTGACGAACCCGATTGCCGTGGTTCGCCATTTCGTCCATCATTTTCCGGCTGGTCTTACTGAACCAATGGTTATTCTTGAAAAAATCGCAGTGGCCATAGACGTGGGCCATCACCAGTTTTTGATCGGTGATCGCGTTCGACCGCATGAGATAGGCATAACACGGATTGTTGTTGATGACCAATTCATAAATTTTGGACAGGCCATAGTCATAGCTCTTGGAAAGCTGCTCGTACTCCATGCCAAAACGCCAGTGAGGATAACGGGTCGGAAACCCACCATAGGACGCCACCTCGTTCAACTGATCGGCGTCGATGACCTCGAAGATCGTGGGGAAAAAATCCAACCCATGCCCCCGCGCGTACTCTTCCATTTGGACCTGGATATCCGCGAGGTGTTTGGGGAGCGGTTCGTAGTAGCTTGCCGTGGCCATAGTTGTTCAAGGAAAACGGAGGTGAACGTAAATGAACGCAGTTTAAGTCAGTTCATTTTGCCAATGAACCAAGTGAAATTCGCCGCGGCAATACTCACAATAGACAATAATCGGGCTTTGGTATTGCTTCTGAAAATCAAACCACTCGGGCATTTCTGAGTCCGGCGACGCGTCAAATCTTGACAACGGACATCGAAAATGGATCTTCGGCTTGCGGGCATAACCGCCATGTTTATTCCAGTCGATCACTTCACCCTTCACGATACTCACTTTCTGAATTGATCGTACAATGTGCCACGGGCGTCTTCGTGCCCACGGAAACTCGCTCACGATTTCTTTTCGGCTCAACGCAATTGTTTTCGGTTTTCCACGAAAATAGGCCGTATAAAGATCGACCTCTTGTTGTTCCATGTGTGGTTATCCGCGTTCGTATGCCGTCAATCGACTTCGCAGTTACTTTCCTTTACCCAAAAACAACTTAATCGAATCATAAATGGCTTCTTTGTTCTCGATTTCGGACAGGACCAGCTTTTCTTCTTGATCGCCGAAACCCGCTTTGAGTGCTTTGAGAAACTCGCCGCTGCCGTAGGGGCTTTCGACTTGTCCGTAACAGTAGAGATTCACGCGGGGAATGATTTGTTCGCGCAAGAGCGTGATACTTTGTTCGTTGTCCTCGCCCCAGTTGTCACCGTCGGAGAATTGAAAAGCATAAATGTTCCATTGCTCGGTCGGAAATTGGCGTTTGAGCATGTCCATCAAAACTCGATAGGCCGAGCTAATTCGTGTCCCGCCACTTTCGCGGGTATGATAAAAGGTCTGTTCATCGACCTCTTTGGCGGCCGCGTCGTGGATAATGTAGCGGGTTTCGACGCCGTCGTATTGGCTGCGAAGCCAGGTGTCGATCCAGAACGCTTCCGTTCGGACGATCTCCTTTTGCTCGTCGGTCATCGAGCCGGAGACATCCATGAGATAAATAATCGCGGCGTTCGCCTCCGGCTGGTTCTGCGTTTTCCAAGAGCGATAACGCTTGTCATCGCGAATGGGAACAACGCGAGGGTCATCGACGTTGTACGACTTGGACGAAATCTGACGGCGAAGGGCTTCCATGTAGGTGCGTTTGAAATGGCGGAGCGACTCTGGTCCGCTGCGGCGAATGCTGGAATACTTCGTCTTCTCTTGTTCGATGTTGGCGATTCCCTTCGGTTCAATGCGAGGAAGCTCAAGTTCATCGCCGAGGATCGCGGCCAATTCGTCGAGTGAAACTTCGACTTCGAGAATGTGGCCGCCCGGCTCGCTGCCCGCTTGACCGGTGCCCGGTTCTTGTTCGCCGGGACCAAGTGATTTGCCGACTTCACCTTCACCCTGGCCGACGCCGCCGGAGCCGTTTTTGCCGTAACGAAAGTGGGGAATGTCGAGTTGGGGGATCGGAATGCTCACGAGTTCGTCCCCTTTACGGCCGATCATTTCGCCGTGGGTAACGTACTTACGTAAGTTCTGGCGGATTTTTCCGCGAACGATTTCCTTAAACCGCGACTGATCGCGGTCGATGCGTTGGACCATGTTGATACCGTTGAAATTTGCCGCGTGGACGCGGCGGCTAAGCGATCACATTTCGCACGTATGCCGCATTTTCGCTTAGCGGCCGCGTCCACGCGGCATTCGTTTCTTTTCTTTATTACCGTTTCTCAAATTATCGCTTCACATCCCCCCGCGCAAAAATACTCGCGACGTAATGCAAAATATCGGTCGCACTCTCGTCGTCGTAACCGAAGTCGCGAATGAGCCGGGCTTTGACCACGTCGATTTTTGCCTGCGTGTCGGCATCGACAACCTTCGATACGAGGCTCGTCAACTTGATCGTATCTTTTTGGTCCTCGAACAGCTTTAACTCCAAGGCTTTGTACAGCCGCTCGTTCGTCTTGTAATCAAACGTCCGGCCATCCATTAACAAGGCACCGATATAGTTCATGATCTCGCGGCGGAAATCGTCCTTGCGGCTATCGGGAATCTCGATCTTTTCCTCGACGCTCCGCATCAAGCGTTCATCCGGCTCGTCATAGACTCCTGTGAATTTATTACGGACCTTCTCCCGCTGCGTGTACGCCTTCACGCTGTCAATGTAATTCGCACACAAACGTTTCAACGCATCCTCGTCGGCGGCAATCGCCCGCTGTACTTCGTTCTTGACGATGTTCGTATATTCCTCCCGCACAACGCCGAGCAATTCCCGATAGCGGTGGCGAACATCCTCTTCGGTAATCAGGCTATGATGTTTCAGCCCACCTTCGAGTTCATTCAACACCATAAACGGGTTGATCGACTTTGACTCAGGATGGGCGACGAGTGCGTTCGAGATTTTGTCCTGCACATAGCGGGGCGAAATCCCTTGCATCCCTTCGGTCGTGGCTTGGTCTCGCAGTTCCTTAATGTTGTCCTCGGTAAAACCGGCGAGCGATTTTCCGTTGTACAGTTTGAGCTTTTGCAGCAGGGTTAAACCGGCATTTTTCGGCTCTTCGAGTCGGGTCAGAATCGCCCACATCGAGGCCATTTCAATCGTGTGCGGAGCGATGAACTTGCCCTTCACTCGGTCGCGGTTGAAATCCTTCTCGTAGATTTTGATCTCGTCGGACAGTTTCGTCACATAAGGGACGTCGATTTTCACCGTGCGGTCGCGAAGGGCCTCCATAAACTCGTTATTTTGCAACCGACGATATTCCGGCTCGTTCGTGTGGCCGAGAATCACTTCATCAATGTCGGTTTGGGCGAACTTCTTCGGCTTGATCTTGTGTTCTTGGCTGGCACCCAACAGGTCGTACAAAAACGCCACGTCGAGCTTGAGAACCTCGACGAACTCAATGATTCCCCGATTCGCAATGTTAAACTCGCCGTCGAAATTGAACGCCCGCGGATCGCTGTCGCTGCCATACTCGGCGATTTTGCGATAGTTGATGTCGCCGGTCAGTTCGGTCGAGTCTTGGTTCTTTTCGTCCTTCGGCTGAAATGTGCCAATGCCAATGCGGTCCTTCTCGCTCAACAGCAGTCGCTTAACACGGATGTCTTGGATCAGTCGGGTCCAATCGCCCGCATATTTTTTCCGCCGCTCGGCGTAAACGTATCGACAGTACGGGCACAGTTCGCCCATGATTTTGACGGGAAAGTCGCTCGATTTGCGGTCGGCGTTGAGTTTCGCTTCAATCTCTTCGCGGAACCGGCTGGGCATGATATGCAGAGGGTCTTCGTGCATCGGGCACCAATGGACCTGATCGTTGTCGTTCATATCGACCCAGCCCATCGTGTACAACGCGCCGCCATCGGTTTGAGAATAGCGTTCGAGTCCCCGTTTAAGCAACCGCGCAATCGTGCTTTTGCTGCTGCCGACGGGACCGTGCAGGAGCAGGACTCGCTTTTCAATTCCGTATCCTTGGGCCGCACTCTTGAACGCATTCACGAGCGAGTGCAAAGCTTCATCCAGACCGAACACAGCATCGCGGCCGTCGTTGTCGGGATCAGCGAAGAAACGATAGCGCGTATGATTATCACGATTGGCTTCGTAGGTCTCCGTGCCATACGACATGACCATGTCGTACACTCGTTGAAACGCATTTCGCGTTACGGCGGAGTTGGCCCGCACGAGATCGAGATACTCCTCAAGCATCCCCTGCCAATGTTTCTTGCGAAATTGGTCGAGGTCTTGCCGTTCAGCTACGAGCGAGATGATTTCACGTCCACCGTTCATCACGAGTCCTCCGTCGCCCATCAGGCGTCGGAGGGCAAAGCGAAAGAAGGTTCATAACCCAGTGAGGTGGAACATTCCCGAGCGATCCGGCGTCGGCAGGCCGAGAGAAGTTGAAAAAGATCGCTAAACCTTGAGGTGGGGCCAGCGTTGGTTGGGGGGGTGAGAACCAGCAGATTTCCGGTGCGTCAGCCGTCCTTAGCCAAGCGTCGCTCCGCCTCATTCATCTTTCAGTATTGGCGCACAATCACATTCCGACAATA
>JAYUFG010000238.1:0-14529 GCA_043738845.1 Planctomycetaceae bacterium | reverse complement strand
TGCGAGCAATCCGCAACACCAGAAAAATTCGACGTACTCCGTGAATAAGTGTATCCGATCCCAGCCTGCGAGCAATCCGCAACCAAAATCAAGTTTGGCGACCGGGTTGCATCAGTGTATCCGATCCCAGCCTGCGAGCAATCCGCAACTAGACGGTTCAGTGTTTCAAGTTTTTCTGACGCCGCACAATACCATTTTCGCGCGCGTTTTTCAAGTGTTTTCTTAGCGACGGCGAACTTTTTATCGCACGTTTTCATCCGTTGTTCCACGCAGCATCCTCCGAGCGATTTCTTGCTGCACCTGCGCGGTGGTCCAGTCGGGATGACGAAGTGCGCAGATGCCCTTCAAGACGCAGTCGCAGCGTGCGATTGGCCGCAAAGATCATCGCCACCCACTCGGTCTTGGACTTGGTGCGCAAAATTGCGATCATCGCCAGATCGAGTCGCTCGAGGCAGGGAAAGGGTCGTGCGGAAGTCGATTTTGGATCGGACATGAATTACACATCCAAATTCCGCACTTCCAGCGCGTGCTTTTCAATAAACTCGCGGCGGGGTTCGACTTTGTCCCCCATCAAAACGCGGAACATCTCGTCGGCCGCACCAGCATCCGCCATCGTGACTTTGCACAACGTGCGATTGGCCGGGTCGAGCGTGGTTTCACGAAGTTCTTCCGCGTTCATTTCACCCAACCCTTTGAACCGGGTGATCGTCAAACCTTTTTCACCCGCCGAACGAACGGCCGAAACGAGACCGCGTAAATCCTCAAGGCCAATCTCGTTTTCGCCGCGACGCAGCGTGTAACGAGCATCTTCCCGACCGGTACGGTCTTGACGATACAACGAGTCAATCGCGAAGCCTTGTTTTTCCAAATCGCCAAGCAGTGTGTTGATCGTGCGAACCTCGTGCAGTTCGACAATGTGCAGCTTGACCGCCTTCAACGCGTCACCATTGATGTCGGGCGGAGTCTTGGCGGAATTATCGGCGACGGTCAACTCTCCGCCGGAGGCTTCTTCCTGCGACTTCACAAAACCCTCGACCTCGTCGCGACGGACGAACCACTTGTCGTGCGTCCCAAGCAAGACGTGAAAGACGGGCAGCTTGCCCGTGGTCGGGTCGCGACGTTTGGCATGTTCCCGCAGGCTGATCCCGCGACGCTCCAGGGCGATGAGCGAATCTTCCAGTGCGGCGAGGGTGCGACAGAGTGTAGTCATAGCGACCCCTTCGATTTTGCGACCGTCGCCCGGCTCAAAGACCCCTTCGCCCAGGCCGAGTTCCAGCAGTTGATTTTTCATCAACTCTTCGGTTTGAACATAGTACGTTTGTTTTTTATTCTTCACGCGGAACAGCGGCGGTTGAGCGACGTAGATATGACCACCGACGATGAGATGATACATCTGACGATAGAAGAAGCAGAGGAGGAGCGTACGAATGTGCGAGCCATCGACGTCGGCATCGGTCATGATGACGATTTTGTTGTAACGTCGTTTGCTGATGTCGCCGTCTTCGCCGATGCCCGCCCCAATGGCACTGATCATGCTGCGAACTTCTTCATTCGCGAGAACTTTATCCTCGCGTGATTTGTAGGCGTTGATAATTTTTCCCCGCAGCGGCAGGATCGCTTGATACTCTCGCAGGCGGCCACCCTCGGCCGAACCACCGGCCGAATCGCCCTCGACCAGATAGAGTTCGCAGCGGGCAACATCCTTACTCGTGCAGTCGCGAAGTTTGCCCGGCAGACCGCCGCCCGAGAGGGCACCCTTACGGTCGCGGAGCATGGCCTTGGCTTTGCGGGCGGCTTCGCGAGCTTCGGCGGCGAGGACCGCCTTCGAGACGATGACCTTGGCAACCTTGGGATTTTCTTCGAGATAGCTCGTGAGGAAATCGCCGACGGCTGAGTTGATCATTCCTTCAACTTCGGGATTCGTGAGTTTGACTTTCGTTTGCGATTCAAACTTGGGTTCAGCCACTCGAACGGAAACAACGGCGGTCAAACCTTCACGGAAATCCTCACCCGTCGGCGAGATGTCCTTGAAAATTTCCAGTCGCTTGCCGTAGGCGTTCAAGGTCCGAGTGAGTGCGGTGCGAAAGCCGGTGAGGTGCGTTCCGCCATCGACCGTGTTGATGTTGTTGACGTAGGAGTGAACATTCTCGGTGAACTCGGTCGAGTATTGAAAGGCGATTTCGATCTCGAGGTCTTCGTGTGTTTTGTGAATGTAAATGATGTCGGCGTGGGCGGCGTCGGTCGCCCGATTGAGATGCTCGATGAACTGCAACAGCCCCCGCTCATAGCAAAACGTTTCGCCTTCGTTGGTGCGCTCGTCGCGGAAGACGATTTTGATTCCCTTGTTCAAGAAGGCGAGTTCTTGCAAGCGGCGAAAGAGAATGTTGTACTCGAACTTGGTCGAGGTGGTGAAAATCTGCGGATCAGGTTTGAAGGTTGTTTTCGTGCCCGACTTGTCGGCGCGGCCGATGCGTCGGACGGCTCCGACGGGGACACCCCGTTCGTACTCTTGTTGATACAGGTGTCCTTCACGGCGGACTTCGACCTCGCACCATTCGCTGAGAAAGTTGACCGTCTTGACGCCGATTCCGTGCAAACCGCCGGACGTTTTATAGGCTTGCTTGTCGAACTTGCCGCCGAATTTGAGGACGGTCATTACCCCTTCGAGCGTCGAAATTTCGCGGCCCAGTTCGGCACTAAGCTGCGGATGAATTTCGACCGGGATTCCGCGTCCATCGTCGGCGACCGCGATCGAGCCATCGACGTTGATCGTGACGGAGATTTCCTTGGCGTGGCCCGCCATTGCTTCGTCGATGGAGTTATCGACCGTTTCGTAGACGAGGTGATGGAGACCCCGCACGCCCGCATCGCCGATGTACATGCCGAGCCGTTGGCGAACGTGTTCCAAGTCGCTGAGCTTCTGCATTTGGTCCGCGCCGTAGACTCCTTCGACCGTTTGGCGGTCGGTCTCGGCCATGTTTTGTTCGGCCGTGGAGGGAAGATTCTTGGCGGACTTTTGCTTCGGTTCCGGTGCGGGAGTTTGTTCTTCGGACATGATGAGGGTTTCTGTTGGGGACAACTCTTGAACTTAAATTTTGTTTGCGCAGTTTCGTAGTAAGTTATCAGGAATGTTACGATTCACGCTCGCGTTTGATGCGATCCAATTCTTCCGCATTCATTTTCGGAATTTCTTGTCGCATGTTCTCAATGATCAAGGAAACGGGTATCAAAAATAGCAACACGATACCAATAAACACTGCCGTTTCTTTACTTACACCAAACGCAATAAAAATCGAACCGCATGTCGCCGTCGTGTGTCGCCACGTCATTCCCGTTTCCCTTTCGTTTTGGTAGTTCACCTACACAATCGCTCCCACCTTAAATCGTAAATTCTTGATTTTCTGATCCGGCATCAGGGCGATCAACTTATCAAGGACGATTTGTTTTTGAAATGTCATCTCTTGCATCAAGACCGAATTGGCGACGATCACTTCGAGCGTTCCCCGTTTGATCTCGCCGACACGGGTATGCTTCGCAAGCAACTCTCCGGCGGCGGTCGCCCAAGCGGTCGTGAGTTCCGCTGCCCCCAACTCGCGGGCGTAACCCCGCTTGGCCATGAGGGCGGCGAGGACTTCGGCGATTGGTTGCGGATGACGGGACATAACGAATGAGGGAATGAGGAACATCGAAATGCGAAACAATCTCGAAAATGGAAAATCAAATGTTCCGAACAAGAATTTAGTACATTAGTTCATTCGTCATTTGGATTTAGTCATTCGTCATTTTATCACTACCGGTCTCTCGCCAGCGGCATAATCACATAACCATATCCATCATCCGTAAGACAGACTGCCGCACTATCGCTGTCCTTGAGTTCCAGTGTGAACGTCTTCGAAGGATCGAGAGCTTTCAAAAAATCAATCATGTAGCGTGGATCGAGCGAAATGGAAAGTTTCTCGCCCGTGTACGAAATCGGCAACTCGACGTGCGATTGGCCGACCTCGGCCGCTTTGCCCGCCAGGGTGGCAAGACCTTCTCCAAAGGAAAACGTCACGCCGCGACTTTCATCACTGGTGGCAATGGCCGCCTGACGGACCGCGTTCGCAAAGGGTCCAACGTTCAATTCGATCTTCGCCGAATCCATCCGCTTGGGAAATACATCCCGCCAGCGAGGAAAACGGCCTTCTAACAATCGCGAATAAATCGTCACTCGTTGGCTATTGATCAACACGTCATTGCCCCGCGTGGCCAGATAAATTTCGGTCTCTCCGTCGGTCAGCGAGCGGTCAAACAACTGCATCGCCCGAGTGGGGACAATGGTCATCGTGTCGCCCGTCTCATGTCCACCGACGCTGCGAGCGGCTCCTTCCATCTTGGCCAAGCGACGACCGTCGGTCGCAACGGCAACGATTTTGTCGGCCGTTAGTTCGAGCAACACTCCACCCAGCGCGTAACGGCTGCTCTCGTTGTCGGTCGCGAAGGTCGTTCGCTTGACGATCTCTTTGAGCAGTCGAGCGGGCATCTCATGATACTTTTGCTCACTGAACGAGGCGACGGTCGGAAACTCGTCGGGGTTTTCCGCTGGCAGTTCAAACTTGCTGCGGTCCCCCTTCACAATGGTTCCTTTGTCGGTCGATTCGATCTTCAGTTTTTCGTCAGAGCTTTCTCGCAAGATCGAGCCGAACCGGGCGACCGAGAGAATGGCACTCCCCGGCTTATCGACCTCGACGTCGGAAACCTGCACACGAATTCCGATTTCGAGATCGGTCGCGAGCAGGGTTGCCCCATCCTTCGTCACTTCGAGTTTGACATTTTGCAAAATGGGTTTCGGGCTGCGAGCCGGTGCGACGGCTGCGGCGGTTTGAAACGCTGACAACATTTTTTCACGATTGCAGATAATTTTCATGGCGACTCCTGAGACTGTCCTTTCGTCCGTGGGGAACTTGGCTGAACTGGTTTAGGTTGAAGTTGTAGGGTATGCAACTTTGCGTACCTTGTACACGCGGCGTCTCGCCGCGTGTACAAGTAAGGGTTGATTTATTGAGCGGTGTATTGTTTCTTATTTCAATTTAATAACTAGTAGTAATAAGGCGAACGGGAAAAATGTTGGCAACTTTAGTTGTCTGTTAGTAAGTCGCGTAAGTCATTCGAGTTAGGACAGAGTATAGCGGGAATTTTGCGGTGGAGAACCGGTTGACCAGCCGTTGGTGGGCGGTTGGGTCAATGTCGGTCGTTTGGTTTACTGGTTGATTCTTTCGTCCCGCTGTTGGTAACGTCGATTCGTCGGTTGCTCAGCAACATTTTACCAACACGTTTTCCCCACCGAACTTCGATGTTCATGGGCTACTTTTCAACTCCGTAGGGTACACGTGGCGTTTCGCCGCGTCATCTAAGCGGCAAGACGCCGCTTGTACAAATTTGGTACGCACAGGTGCGTACCCTACAATCAACTTAATGCAATCAATCGCCGCAAATCGTCCAGCGTCCGCCGCAGGCCCGCGTCACTCCGCAGGCGGTCGGCGGTTGTCCGAAAGCTGTGCAAAATGGTCGTATGATCCCGCCCACCAAAGGCTACACCGACTTTCTCTAAACTCACGCCGGTCAATTCGCGAGCTAAATAGATCGCGATTCCCCGCGCCGTGACAATCGCCCGACGGCGAGAGGGGCTGCGAAGCTCCGTCACTTTCAACTGAAAATACTTGGCGGTGATCGCAGCAATTGTGCGGAGGCTCGGCGGTTCTGCTGCGGTGCGACTGGCCAGATACTTCCGCACCAGCATCGGCGTGATCTCGGTCTGTTCCAATTTCGCCTGGGCCGACAATTCAATCACCGCCGATTGCAACTCTGGTGCCGTTCCATGAATCGCGTCACCCAACGTTTTGATCATCGCAGGCAACAGCTTCACCTCTCGCTGCGTGGCGAATTGTCGCATTATCTCAACGCGAGCCTGGGCGTCCGGCGCGACCAGCGGTGCAGTCAGTCCACCCAACAATCGTCCCGCCAAACGGGGTGAAAGTTTCGCAATGTGTGATGGCAAACTCCGTGCGGTGACAATCGCTAAACCGTCGTGAGTGAACAGCATGTCGAGGGCGAATCGCAATTCTCGCTGGGCGGCGGGCTTGTTCGCAATCTGCTCCAGACCGTCCAGCACGAACAGCCCAACCGTTTGAAACCGCTCGCGTAAAATGGTCAACTCGTGCGCATCGGCGGCGAGCGCGAACATGCGAGCGAAATCGGCACCGCTGCACACGAGTGCCGGTTGGTCGGGGTGGGCGTCGTTCCACTCTTGAACGAGTCCATTCGCGATGAGCGACTTGCCCGTCGCGACGGGGCCGTAAATGAAGAGTGGCTGCGCGGCGGAGCGTTCGTTGGAGTTTGTTGAAGTACGAAACCGTTGACAGGCAACCCCTGCGAGGTGATTTTCCGGTCCGAGAACGCTGTTTTCTGGTCCGACCTGGAGCGTGCCAACCCCGTTTTTCGCCGAGGAAATCGGCGAAATTCGGCCAGTGTTTTCCCCGGCGTCGGCAATCGTTCGCGAGCGGTCGGCCACGTCGGCTCCGTCCTAAAAAGAAGTCGCATCTACGACCTGAAAATCGTGGTAAAAATACGGACCGTTAGTATACCGTTTTTAGCCTTCCTCCACGAGGGTTTCCGACCGATTTTACACCCCCCTATTAAGCGATAAACATGAACATTTTTTCAGGTCGTAAAGATGTCCCCGTTTTTTGGACCCCACGCGTAGGTTCGGTCCGTGGCCAGCCCTACGATGCGAGCTTGACGGGGAACAGGGGAAATCATTCCGGCAGCGGTTTGCCGAGCGTTTCAGGTCCGAACCAAATGAGGACGATGCCGACGAGATAAATCGCCGTCATGATCGCACAGGCAAAAGGATAACCGCCGTCGAAAGTCTGGTTGAAGAGTTCGATCTTCGGAGCGAAGAGGCTGCCCGTTTGCAACGTGCCGATCGCGGCGATGATCCGGCCGAAATTGAAGCCGAACCCTTGGCCCGTCGCCCGAATTTGCGTCCGAAAGAGTTCCGGCAAGTACAGCGGCAACCAGCCGTAGAACGAGGCGGAACATGCACCGGCGATAAACGTCGCGAGCAAAAACGAGTTGTCGAATTCCGTATGGGCCCGATAAAGCCACAGGAGCGAAATGATGCTTAATACGCAGAGAATACTGTAAGTGATGCGGCGACCGATCCAGTCGCCGACCATCGCGGCCGTGATCGTTCCCAAAATCGCGCCGAGGGCGGCGCAAATTTGCGTCCACTCTTTGGCGTGTTGTCCTGGGTTGGAAATTTTGGTCGGTTCGCTCAACTGGTCAGCCCAGGAAGGTGCCCACTGCATCGAACCCCAGGTGCCAAGTAACGCGACCCCGCTGAGGCCCGCCGCCAGGAGCATCCGCCGCACGGTTGGTTGCCAATGATGCTGGGCTTTCGGATGGGCAGCGGCCAAACGCTGCAAATATCGCAGGACGGGATACAAATATCCGCCCGTCGCCAGCAACACGCAAAAAACCGTTCCGCCAAGTTTCACGCCCAGGGAAATTTCCGAAGCCGACCACAAATAGATCATCAAACCCGGTCCCGCCGCGCCAACCAATACGCCGAGCAAATCGACCGCCGACCAATGCGACGTGGCACCCGACTTTTTTTCCTGTTCCCAACTTTCTGACTCAGGAACAAACATGCGGATCAAAAACGTGAGCAGGGCGGGCAGTGTGCCGACGACCATGAGTAGACGCCAGCCTTGATGCTGCGTCAGGGCGGCGACCCAATCTTCCGGCAGTCCACTTTTCGTCAACCAACCGGTGATCGTTTGCAAACCGCTCGCCAAACCCAGCCCGATGAAGCCGACGAGCATGTACCCGAAATTTCCCGCCGCACCGATCAGGCCCGCCATAAACGCTCGCGAGCGATTGGGCCACGCCTCCATGACGAGTGCGACGCCGAGCGACCACTCGCCCCCCATGCCCAGCGACGCGATGAAGCGGAGAATACCAAGTTGCGTTCCATTTTGCGACAGGCCGCACAGTCCGGTGAACAGTGCATACGTCAAAACGCTCAGAGTCATTGCCCGCACACGGCCGATCCGATCACCGAGCCAGCCGAAAAGGACGCCGCCGGTTGCCGCTCCGACGAGGAAGCAGGCCAGAATCACACCGAACCAAAATCCAACGAGCGTTTTGAGTGCGTCGCCCGAGAGAGCGGTTTCTGCGGAGCGGGTCAACAGGTCTTCGAGAGCCGGTTTACCGACCATTGAAAAAACGCCCATCTCCATGCCATCGAACATCCAACCGAGCAGCGCAGCGGCGAGGGCCAGCCACTGGGCGCGACCGATTTTACCGTTGGTTGCGCTCGCGGTGCTGGGCGTGGATGGGGGTTTGGTCATCGTATTTACCAACCAAGTTGGTAACTGTTTGCTCAGGTGATGTGAAGTTGTTGATTTCGCCTCGGATGGGGCGACGGGCTGTAGCCACGGGTGGAGCGGTACTCCGCGAAACCCGTGGAAGTAATTGTGTCTTCCCAAATCGCCCCGGAGGGGCGATGGAATCGTTCAGCGGAATGACACGTCTGTCGTGGCGGATAAGTCCTTCGCCCCTGCCGGGGCGAGACGCGATTTGCGCGATGCAATCCACGGGTTCCGCGTTCGTCCGCTGCGCGGCCGTTCCGCTCCACCCGTGGCTACATTCCATCGCCCCAGCCGGGGCGAATACAAATAATTCAAATCGCAAATTTGTACGTCACCCGTTCCCCTCACTCCGGCAGTGGCTGGCCCTTGGTTTCAGGGGCAAAAAATACGGTAATGATGCCGACAAGGAAAATCGCACACATCGTCATTGCGGCGTAACGTGACGGAAGCGCAGCGTCCACTTCTTTGTATTTGCCGAAGACACCTGTGGTGAGCGACGCGGAAAAAAAACTACCGATGGCTGCGGCGAAGCGGCCCAGGTTGTAGCAAAAACTCGTGCCGGTGCTGCGGAGGCTGTTCGGAAAAAGTTCGGGCAAGTAAATCGCAAAGCCCGCAAAGACGCTCAGTTGTGCCGCACCCATCAGGAACATCATCCAATTAGCCTGGCTGGGTGAACTCATATTCCAATAGACGAGAAACGTCGCGACCATTGCCGCCGTGAAGCCAATGAAGAACGCTAGTTTTCGCCCGATCTGTGCAATGCGTGTGAAGATCATCATGCCGACGGCGGCACCGAGCATGTTCCAAAGGTAGGCGATGGCGACGGCCCAATCCACCTCCGCTTTCACGTCGGCGGCCTTGAGTGTACCAGCGGCGACGGACTCATCGAAGTGCTGCTTGAATACCACCTTCTGCAAATCGACGGCGTATTCGGCAATGGCCCACAGGCCGACGACCCCCGTGCTGGCGAGCAGTGCGCCGATGATCAGATTCTTCCGCCATCGCGCCTGACTAAGTAAGGCCGCATACGGCGCGAAGATGCTCCCTTTCGGCAGCAGCCCCTGCTCTTTGAGTCGCAGCCAGGAGGCCGGTTCTTTTAGATAACCCCGCGTGAAGATAATCATAAACGCGGGCAACGCTCCAATCAGGAACATCCACCGCCAGCCGGTCCCGTCGGTGATGGTCTTGTTCGCTTGCAACGCATCAATTCCCATTTTCACAAATCCAGCCGTGATGTTTCCAACCGTGGACAGAACTTGCAATAGCCCTAGGCACTGCGCCCGGGCACTGCTGGGCACCGTCTCGGCGATGAGCGCAACGGCCAGTCCGAACACGCCGCCAACACCGACGCCAGTGAGGAAGCGGAAGATCGTGAAGTCGAGTTGGGTCTTACTGAAGAAGCTCAACCCGGTGAAGGCCGAGTAAATGAGAATCGTGAGCGTGAGCATTTTTGCCCGACCGAATTTGTCACCCAACGCACCAAAAATCAAACCGCCGATGCCCCACCCGACGAGAAAGCAGGCGGTGACGACTTTGCCGTAGGCTTGCAGGTCTGGATCGCTCGCTGGTTTCGCCATCAATTCAACGAGCGCGGGAATCCTTGCCAGCGAAAACAGCCGCTGATCGAGGCAATCGAAAAACCAAGCCGCCGAGGCGACAATGAGCACAAACCAGTGATAACGTGTTAGCTCGCGAAACCACGGTCGGCTGGGAGCGGTCGGAGTGGCCGATTTCTCGATGTTTATTTCACCCATAACGAATACGGCTCCGGTGGAAAGTCAGAAAGTGGCGGGCAGGGAACGGTGAGGTTTGCTATCCTCTTCCGGGAGACGCATCATAAGCCCTGGATGCGCAAGCGTAAAGCGATTTCCAGCGTCGATCCGGCGTTTGTCGTCTCGGCCTCAACTCCCCACATACTTCGCATACAACGTTTTGGCCGTTGCAATATCATCGGTACCGTGGATGATCGCCCGGCCGTCGGGAAACAGGGTTAAAACGTATTCATCGACCGAAAACCGGAGCAAAAAGCGGTTCTGCTGCACTTGCCCCAGCCCGGCCAGTTTGTTCGCCAAATCGTCCAGAGACAGCTCTACTTTTTCCGGCTGGCTCAGTTGCACCGCGTTCCGCCCACACAGGACCGCCGTGTGACTCCCCCGTTCTCCATTGAGCCAAGCGTACTCTTGTTTCTTACAGGCAGGACAGGTCGTCTGTTCCCACAGGCTTTTCAGCGAAACTTGTCGAATGCGGTTGTCCCACAGTTCTACCACGGTCAAGGTACGGTTGACGGCCGCCCGATTGCCGCTGAGAATTTTCAACGCCTCACAGGCTTGGATCGAGGCGATCACGTTGATGATCGGGCCAAGAATTCCGGCCGTATCGCAGGTCGGCGTGCTGCCCGGCGGCGGAGCTTCCGTCATCAAACAGCGCAGGCACGGCCCTTCGCCCGGCAGGATCGTGAGCGTTTGCCCTTCGGCCCCGATGCAGCCGCCGTAGACCCAGGGGATGTTCCACTTGAGCGACGCATCGTTGAGGAGAAACCGCGTTTCAAAATTGTCGGTCCCGTCACAGATCACATCGACGCCGTCGCACAACGCCTGCATGTTGCCCGGCTCGACGTCGGCGACGAGTGGCTCGATTTCGATTTCGGAATTGATGCGGCGGAGTTTTTCTGCGGCGGCAATCGCCTTAGGCAAACCGGCGGCGACGTCGGCCTCGTCATACAAAACCTGTCGTTGCAGATTATTTAGTTCGAGAAAATCACGATCCACGATCCGCAACTTGCCGACTCCCGCGCGAGCCAAAGTATTCGCCAGCACCGATCCGAGTGCGCCGCAGCCGACGATCAAAGCGCGGCTGCGGGCAAGTTTTTCCTGTCCCGCCTCACCGAAGGGCGGATAACGCATTTGTCGGATATAGCGGTCGAGGTGGGGCATAGGAAAATGCGAAATGATGAATGCGAAAGGATAAATGGGAAGTCGTAGGTCAGGTACCCCGTACCTGACGAATCATTTAATGGGAACCATGTTTCTGCTTGGCACGGGGAACCTGACCAATGAGATTGCGTTCCACTCCTCACCCCTCACCAATCCCCGGCAACCCGTTCACGATCTTCACCGTCTCCACACTCACCCGGACGACTTGCCCGACGAGGCGGACAATATACTCCGGATCATCGGCCCGGTTGGGGTCGGACCGGATGCCGCTCCGTTTGTCTTCCGAAATCTGATACTGGTCGATCACCCAATCGAGCGCACTGCGATTGCCCAACCGATACTCGAACGTCTCCGGCGGAATGTCCATCAGCGTCAAGGAAGGATTCACAACCAGCGAACTTTTATCCTTGGCCAACTTCATTTTTTCAACATGATACGACAAGGGAACCCGCGGCGTTTCAACCCACTTCAGCGGCCACGCCTCTAGTTGTTCGTACTCGAGGTGCAACGCTGACAGTTTCTTCCCGGCCGTGCTGAAGGCTTTGAAATCGGCCGCGAGCGGGATACGGGGCAGTTCGCGTTTGAGATTATCGGCGAACTTTTCGCGATAGCCCGCGTGATGCAATACCCCGTAAACGTAATAGAAAATATCCCACTTGCTGATTTTCTTATTTTTGTAATGTTCGCGAAATTTGCTCAACGCCCATTCGGTGATATTCTCCCGGCGGTTGGAACCGTCGTCGTCGTAAACGTAGAAGGGAAAGCATTGCCCCGCTCCACCGAAACCAACGAAGTTCAAATTGGGAAGGACATTCGTGATTGACGAAAAAAAATCGCGTTCGCATGCTACGGTTGGAACGATGATGACGCGGTTCTCAAGTTGCGTGTTGACGTTCGGGAAAACTTCCCTCATTCGTCCCAGCTCATCGACCGCAATGTCAGAAAAATAAAGCTGTCGTTTTGTAAACGGACGATACAGACTCCATCGGATGTAGCTCGCATCAAAACGAAGATTCTCATAGTTGCGGAGCGACCGCTTTAGGTTTCGGCTCCATTTCACCTTAGAATAATCCAAGAATTCGTCCAGTTGTTTAACCGCGTGTTTACGCTTAAACCGATCCACTTCCGCATTGTACCAATCGCAAAATTGCTCTGCTCGGTTAGAAAGTACATGGTCGTTGAAATCATATACAACATCATCCCGGTTCGTGGAGACTCCTAACGAATAGAGTTTGAAAACGGCCTCTGGAATCGCATTCTTACTTGATTTAGCTTTTTTGGTGCCCAGTGGCAGAAAACCCGCAAATGCGGCGGCATGTTTTGGAACCAACCACGAATTGCGGTTGTCCGGTACTAGTTTCCGCCATTTTACGTTCCCGACGGACACACTGACTGCGAGCGCGGCCCATTTTGCTTCCTTGCGGAGGGTCTTTTCTAATCGCGAAAAGTACAACTTGTGGTCGGTGTGTTTTTGGGAACGCATTGCGATCGTGATTCCGACGCCAACCTGAATTCCGAATACATTATAAATGCTTCCGGCCAAGGTTGGGTTTTGGCGGACATTGCCCTCCAAATGTAGGTGGTAAATGCGGTTAAAATCCTTCATGAAATGTTTGCGCATTCCATCGAAAGCCGCCTGGTCCACGAAGCTATTGTTCGACACAAAACAGACGATTCCATCCCTTCCATCAAGACGGTCGATTGCCCAACGAAAGAATTTGACGTACGGATCGTAGAGTTTGGTGTTGAGCGTTGCTTTTGAATCCTTTGCGAACGTCTTCTTGATCCGCTCGTCGATAACGGGATATTTGCGGTTCTTGTTATTGTCGTTCTCATTTAACTGACCCACGTTGTAGGGCGGATTCCCAATGATAACCGTGATAGGAGCTTGCTTCTGTCGTTCCACTCGAACAGTGTTTGCTTCGGTCATGAATGCAAAGCCATTCTGTTTTTCTTCCGCCAAATCGAGCGTATCAACAAAGCACAGCCCCTCGAATGGTTCATACTCCCCCGTCAGTTCGTAATAAGCGTGTTCGATGTTCAACGCGGCAATGTAATACGGCAGCAGCATAACTTCGTTGGCGAAGAGTTGCTCTCGATAGACGCGGGGGAGGTGTTTTTTCGGAATTCGCCGCAACAGATTCACGATAAAATTACCCGTCCCCGTACAAGGGTCGAGAATTTGCACGTCCTTGTCCCCCAGCGTCTTGCCAAACTCGGTCTGCAAAACCTCGGCCACGCTGGCACACATGAAATCGACAATCGCCTGCGGCGTGTACACAATCCCGTGCGTGTCGGCCACCTTGACCGAGTAGCCCTGAAAGAACCGCTCGTAAACCGTGTTCAAAAAATGCTGCTTCTCGGAGAAATCTTCCAGCACGCGGGCGGCCGCCTCAATCGCTTTATAAAACTTGTCGAGCGATTTCAGAAACTCGTCCCGATTGAACGTCTTACTGACCAGGGCGGAGATCACCTTTTCAACTTCGGCCGCGATCACGTTCCGCTTGGTGAATTCGGGATTGTCGAAAATTTTTCGGATCAATCGCTCCGTGAGCAAATGCTGCACGAGCATTTCATCGACGGCCGATTGACTGATGTTCGGGTTCAACGCTGACTGACAGAGCGTGAAAAAATCGGCAAACGCCTCTTGAAACTTCCGGTTGTCTTGATGGGCCTGCTTGATCTTGTCGGCCAAAGCGAGAGCCAGTTCGGGCACCCGTTCTTGAAACTCATCGACCGCCTCTTCAAAGCCCTCGATGTCTGGCTCGGTGTAGGCATAAAAAGCGTTGAGCAGATCGGCGACCGCTTGCGGGTCGGTCAGATCAACATCAAGCGTGACCTGATTATTTTGAAACAGAACGGCGCGACGGGTGTCCTCGAAGATCGTGTTTGTGAAGGGATAACCTTTTGCCCGCTTTTTGTTGATCTCTTCGCGAAGGTCGTCGTCGGTGTCTTTGGCTTCCCAATATCCCCGTTGCAAATTGAACAGGTCGCGGAGCGTTCCGTCGGGGACGATGTGCTTCCCTTTGACCTTCAGCGGTTGTTTGGGGATGAGGAGCCAACCGTGCGACTTGGCCGTTTCGGCCAGGAGCCGCAGAAAAGCCGTTTCGACCGCCCCTTCGTGCGTGACGTTCCGGTCGCTGTACGCCCGCAGCGCGGCATGATACTCGACAATCGACTTG
>JAYUFG010000237.1:0-5443 GCA_043738845.1 Planctomycetaceae bacterium | reverse complement strand
CGCGAATGCAAAACTCGTAGACGCGGCGTCTCGCCGCGTCAGCAAGCGGCGAGACGCCGCTTGTACAAGTCTTGCCCGAGCGAACGATTGTGTCCAACCGGTCCTTCCGAGCCGTTTCCACCGCAGCCACAGGGACATTGCTGCGGACAAAACGAAACGCTCCTACCGAAGTTGTCCTCGTGCGCCGCCGACCGCGTAGTCGCGAAAGAAAGCGACGTAACCGTGAACGATTGCGACCCTGCGTTGCTTTCCTCTTCACGCGCGCCGGGAGCGGGCTGACGTAGAAACCGTTTGAATGGTTCGGTGACACATAGTACGAGCGGGTTAGCACCAAAACTTTCAACTCGGCCTCTGCGAAAGCAAACCCGTCATTGCATTCCCATGCAACGACACCCGTTGTCGCACTCACCTGCGATGACACCCGCCGACGCAAATCGACGAGCCGATCCATTAACTCTCCCTCTCCTTCCGGGAGAGAGTCGGGGTGAGGGCCTCGGACCGGCTCGATTTTGCGAAAGCACCCGCGACCAATATATTGGCCGCACAAATCCAAGAACACCCCGGCCAACGCGGTCGGCCGCGCACAAATTTTTCCGCCTGGGAAAATTGCCCTCGAGAATTTTGCACGCCCTTCCGCGCGCCGACATGAACACACGTCCCACTTGTACAAGCGGCGTCTCGCCGCTTCTGTATTTGAATGCACGCGGCGAAACGCCGCGTGTACGAGTTTTGCTATAACCCCTGGTATATGCCCTACATGACGACATGGCTCAACCCGACTGCGATTGATGCTCCGACGCTAATTATTCTCCTGACACTCCTTGCATTTCTGCTTGAGCAGGCCGCACGGGGCTTCAATCGACAGATAGAAAAAAGCACCGATGTCCGGTGCCGAACGGGTCAGGCCGACCGGAACCGCCGCACCAATCACGACCTGCGTCTCTTCTTCTTGATAGATCGACCAACGGAAGCCGGGCGAAATGATCAACTCGAAGTCGCGTTGTACGCCCGTGCCCGTGTCGTTGAGGTTCGAGTTCCATAGGGCCAGAAATTCGACCAACGGTTGAAATGTCTTGCTCTCGATATCAATCATGCTAAAGCCAAGATTGTAACTGACAAGGTCGAACGCTGGCGACATTCCCGGCGCGCTGACGTTTGGAATGGCGGTCAGGCCAGCATTGAAGTGAAAGGCGGTTTCGCCCATTTCCTTGCTAAAGGCCCAGTTGGTTTGAAAGCCAGTTTCGCCCGTTCCCAATCCCTTGTTCTTATCTCCGCTGGGAAGAATCACACTGAATCGCGGAGCGACAGCGACGCCGTCCTCTTTCTCTTTGAAAAGCTGATACCGATAATTGAGCAAGATATCGCCCAGACCTCCGAAATTGCTAGAGATTCCACCATCTGGCTGTTCAAAATGGCTCGACAAGGGAATCGTGTACGAGAATTGGTTCATCTCGTCGCCGATCGGCCACTCTTGCGTGAACAAGAAATTGAAGTCTCTCGTTCGGACGCCCGGCGGATGGTCCCAGGTCGGAATCCAATTGAAGATATTCTGGACGATCCCTTGGTCTTGGTTGTAGGCTTCCTCGACGAAGAACGAATTGTCCTTAATGCCCGGCTCGTCCGCGAGAACCGCCAACGAACAGACCGTCGTCAGAGCAATTGCGAGAAAACTGGCCACGACCATTGGCCAGCCCTGAATCAAAATACGCATGGACCACTCCGTGTCCCTTAAAAGTGCCAGAATCCGTTCCCACTGCGGGACTCCAAAATCCCGAACAATTCAACAATACCGTTCGTCACCGAGTTTCGTGTGCAGGATGACAATCTTTGCCTTCTTCGGTGTTTTAATCGGTTATACTGAAGCCGCCGCGCGATGTTGCCGATTGCACCGGTCGGGGCGAGAAATCGTGTGGATCCACTTGCGTCGCGTCCCGTTGCTTCATCGGTTCCGTGGCACACCGCTTCGATTGTGCGGCGCGGCTAACCGGCTTTTGTGAAAATGGGACGTTAATTCGTGCCAAATCGCATCACTCCTTTTTCAATCAACGCCCGCAATGTCCACCGAAAAGGCCACCGCTCTGGTTCTCCGCGTCGTTGAATTTAGCGAGACGAGCAGCGTGGTCACGCTCATAACTCGCGAGTTTGGCAAGGTGCGGGGTTTGGCGAAAGGTGCCCGACGACCTAAAGGCCCTTTTGAGTCTGCCCTTGACCTACTAAGCCTTTGTCGAATAGTGTTCCTCCGAAAATCGTCCGATGCGTTGGATTTGTTGACCGAAGCGAAACTTGAACGGCGATTCCGGCCGCACGCCCGCGATTTGGCTTGTCTGTATGCGGGCTATTACCTCGCTGAATTGTTGAACGAACTAACCGACGACTACGACCCTCATCCTGAATTGTTTGACGCCGCAGTGGAAACACTCGACGCCTTTGCCAATGCGGGAGAAGTGGCACCGCGGTTGTTGCGATTTGAATTGACCGCGTTGCGATTGTTGGGACATTTACCTTCGCTCGAACAATGTGCCGAGTGCGGCGTCGATGTTCCGGCGACGGGAAGAGTTCCGTTTCGTCAGTTGTCGGGCGGCGTGTTATGCAAGAGTTGTCGCAGTGGAAAAAAGCAAGTCGTGTCGGTCAGTGCGAGTGTTATTATTGCCTTAATAAAATTTGCAGAGGCGGATACGGACGCCTGGAAACAAATGGAACTTGATCGCTCGACACGCGGAGAACTGCGGGGCGTGATGAACCATTTTTTGTACGGGCTGTTGGGTAAGAAGTTGACGATGCACGCTTACATCGGCGCGCTGGCTCATTGAGAATGTTAAAACCATTGTCGTCTTTCGCTCCGCGAAAGCACGCCCTTTCACGGAGTGAAAGACGACAATGTGATAATTGATTTTGCTGCGATTTTAAGTGACTTGATATTTTTACGTTGTTGGTTCAGATTAACCTTTTCCGAACGGAACACGGATGTTCACCGTTATACGCCGCCAAATCGTCGGACTGAACCTATTATTGGGTGCGTCGCTGCTGCTCGCGTCGGGGTGCGCGTCACCCTTTGGCCGCAAGGACTTACCACCGTTGCCCAGCGCGGCAGCCGCGACGATGCCCGCCAATGGGCCTGGCACTGGACCGCAGCAAGCGAGTTACCAATCTCCCGCCGGGCCAGTGCTGCCCGACGCGACTGACTCGGTCATGGCTCGCTATCCCGATCCCGACACTCGCTTTCTTCCACCCAAGATGACCGAAGATTCCGGCTGGGGGATTTTCTCCACTTCGGCCGTGACCGACTCTTACAAAAAGATGACAGGCGCTTGGCCCAACCACGACGAGTCTCGCAAGTTCTTTGCCGATGGAGAAGCCTTGTTTCGTCAAGCGAAGTACGATGATGCTTCGTCATTGTTCCTAAAGGCGGCGAGAAAATGGCCCGACTCGCCTATCGAAGAAGATGCTTTGTTCTTCGAGGCGGAGTGCCAATTCTTCTCGGACCGTTATTCCAAAGCCAACGATAGTTACGCCGAACTGCTCAAGAAGTATTCCAACTCGCGTTACCTGGATCGGTCGATCGCTCGAAAGTTCGCGATTGCTCTCTATTGGGAAAAGTCGCATCGGGCGAACCCGCACTGGGTCGTCACACCCAACTTCACCGACAAAACGCGGCCCTGGTTTGACACCGAAGGAAATGCCATAGCGGTCTGGAACGATGTCCGCTTAAAAGACCCGACCGGGCCGCTCGCAGACGACGCCGTCATGGCGACGGCGAACGCCTACTTCATCGATGGACAGTGGGAAGAGGCCGACTATTACTATTCGATTGTCCGCCGCGACTATCCCAAGAGCAACTTTCAAGTGCAGGCCCATTTGCTCGGTTTGCAATGCAAATTGAAAAAGTATCAAGGCCCGGAGTACGATAATACGCCCCTCAAAGAAGCCAACGACCTGATTGATACGATGCTCAAACAATTCCCGAACGAATTACAGGGCGAACGAGAACGGCTTCTCGCCGCGCGGACCGATCTACGCGGACAGTTGGCCCAACGTGATTGGAATCGGGCCGAGTATTTCGCGAAGAGCGACCACATCGGTGCCGCTCGCATTTATTACGATTCGATTGTGAAGGAATATCCCGGCTCGAATGTCGCGCAACTCGCCCAAGACCGGATGAACTATTACAAAGACAAACCCGACCAGCCCGACAGCAGTTTCGCCATCGTCCGAAATCTATTTACCAGCCCACCGCCCGCGAACATCGCCACCGCACCCAAGGAACCGGGAACGGTGCAAAGGTAGATGATAAACGCAAAAGTCAAAACGCAAAATGCAAAACGACGAAGAGGTGTACAACCTACTTCAGCGTTCCGCATTTGCTTTTCCCACTTTTGCGTTTTGCATTTTGCGTTTTGCGTTTCTCTCCTCCTCCCCGGCTGTGCTGGCTATCAACTGGGAAGTACTTCGCTTTATCCGAGCGATATCCACACGGTTTTCGTGCCGATTTTCGAGTCGGATAGTTTTCGCCGCAACCTGGGCGAGCGACTGACCGAAGCCGTCGTCAAGCAGATCGAGTTGCACACGCCGTATAAGGTCGTTGGCGATTCGAACGCCGATAGTATCCTGACCGGCCGAATCACTTCCGACCGCAAGGGCGTCCTGTTTGAAAACCGCAATGGTGACGTTCGCGAAGCGGAATTGTCGTTCACCGTCAAAGTCAATTGGGCGAACCGCAAAGGCGATCTTATCAGCCGCTCTTCGCCGATCGCGATTCCGACAGAACTGGCGACGATTTCCGCGACGGCGCACGACGTGCCCGAATATGGCCGTTCCATCGCTACCACGCAGCAAATCGCTATCGACCGTCTCGCGCGACAGATTGTCGCCTTGATGGAATCGCCGTGGTAAACTGAGGGGATGAAAGAACCGCTGCCTGTATCCAATGATCTTCACAACTCACCATTGCCGTTACCTCGCGCGACCCATTGGCGGCTGCGATCTCGCGTACTCGAATTTCCCCGGCGACCGCTCGTGATGGGAATTATCAACGTCACGCCTGACAGTTTTTCAGACGGCGGCAAGTTTTTCAACGAGCAACAGGCCATCGAGCAAGGTTTGCGACTTGTCCACGAAGGTGCCGACATTCTCGACATCGGCGGCGAAAGCACCCGGCCAAATTCCACACCAATTAACGCCGATGAAGAGCTTCGCCGTGTGTTGCCGGTGATCACGTCGCTCGCCCGACAGGTCTCCATCCCAATTTCCATCGACACGAGCAAGGCAATGGTCGCTCAGGCCGCCATCGACGCCGGTGCGGAAATCATTAACGACATCACGGGCCTGACCGGCGATCCCGACATGCTGCGTGTGGCTGTTCAAACACAGCCGGGCGTCTGCATCATGCACATGCAAGGGACTCCACAAACGATGCAGGACAACCCGACGTATCGCGATCTCGTCG
>JAYUFG010000236.1:0-5444 GCA_043738845.1 Planctomycetaceae bacterium | reverse complement strand
CACAAAACGCCGCAGGTGCGAGCAGCCCGTCGTGTTGCTCGCGCAGGACATCGGTCTTTCGCACGTGTCCGAAACTTCCGTGTACGGCGGTTTTGCGGAGTGCGAATGAAAGTCGGTCTTCGCCAACGCCTGGCTCGCCTTCGAGCCAAAAACGTGGTCAAAATGTGTGAAAATGACCGCCTAAAATCCCTCGAATTCCCCCCATGATTTTCAAGCACGCTGGGAAAACTTAACGGCTTGGGCAACAAGATCAAGTCCCGCCAAGCGGTTCCAGGCCGTCAGCAACCGGTGGAACATCGGGCCGGGAAAACCATCTCCAACCGCCGAACCGTTGAACCGCACCATCGGCAATATGCACGAACTTGTACTGCACAAAAAGACCTCATTGGCATTCGCTAAGTCGACAGGGTAGATGTCTCGCTCCGCAAACGGAATTTTCTCGGTCGTCGCGAAGTCGCGAATCGCCGAAAGACTAATCCCCGGCAGGACTTTCCCTTCCGGCGGGGTCACGAGACCGTAACGGGCCGTATACAGCAGCAAATTGGCCGTTGTTCCTTCGGTGATAAATCCGTCAGCATCGAGCATCACCGCCCGCGCACCCGGCTCGGCGGCGGCCGCCTCTCTGTCGGCCAGAAAATAGTGGACGCGGCTGCGGACCTTTAGCTCGCGGGGCCAGCATTTTTCGGACACCTGTTCAATGGACGTGGTTCGCAACGCCTGACCCCGCTCGTAGGTCGCCGCCCAATTCTGAAAGGGCAAGGGAAAGGTATAAATTCCCACAGTCGGTCCAGGCGACGCCAATCCGGCGAGTGTGCCGTAGGGGCCGGGCGTAACAAAAATGCCCAGTCCCAGATCGTCGCCGTCGGAAAGTAATGCATGATTTCTCGCCGCCAATTCTTCGGCAGTTCGCCCGATTTCAGCGAGCGACATTCCGGCATCGATTCCAAGTATCTCTAATGAGCGACCAAGTCGTCGTAGATGTTCCGGCAAACGGAACAGCTTTCCGTTAAAGGTCCGCAATTGCTCCGTGGCCGTGACGCCCAGCACAAAGCCCGCGTCGGCGATGGAAATCGCCGCCTGAGATGTGGGAAGGAGTTTTCCGGACAAGAAAGCAACAGGTTCTAACATAGGACTATTATGTATCGAATGAGCTTGAGCGGAAAGGGCTGTTGTTTATACACCACAAATCTCGCAACGCGATGCAGATTTTGTGGCCCTGCGTAACCCACGGAACGTCGCCCCACAGAACAATGGTGCTACGTAGCAGCACCCCTGTTTCGCTCAATCTTTGGTCGCAGGTGCGCAAGAGGTTTAGGCACTCTGCAAGTATCGACAATTTGGTCATTGCACCGGTCGTGGACAACGATGACGCAGCGGATTTTGCCGCCCCACATCCTGTGCCTATTACCGCACTCCGGGATGTTTGGCCACAACCCTTCGGCCCGCAAGAGGCTGTTCACTGGCCGCGAAATTGCCTAGACTTTGGTCATGCGCATCACTGGGCAATTTACTTTGGTCAACTTCTCCCGCCTCTTTCTAGCGACGGGCATTTTGTCGTTGATACTTCTCCCCGGCTGTGGCGGTTGCGGTGGCGAAAATTCCCAACCCGACAAAGACAAAGCCGACAAAGATAGTACCAAAACGGAAGACGGTACTGAAAAGGACAAAGAGAAAGACGCCTCCGTTGACAAAGAGAAGGACAAAAATAAAGACGATAAGGACAAAAGCAAGGACAAAGGCAAAGACAAGAAAAAAGAAAAGCCCAAGCCGCCACCCGACTTTGATCCGCCGAAAATGGCCGTGTTGCCCTACGACACGTCCCTCCGTGATATGTCCAGCATGTCGGGCATCAAACCGGGTCATTGGGGAACCGCAGTTCTTGAAATGAAGGCCAATAATTTTGATTTCTCGGGTGAACTCGATTCGTGGCTCATCAATGCCGAGGGGCGACAGATCGGTCTGCCTGGTCTTCCGTATCAGGTTGTCAGCCGCCGTCCGGCGATCCTTCCGAAGGGGCAAAAGAAGTTCTTTGAGGTCAGCTTTTTTGCACCTCCGCCGGAGGACAACAAAAATCCAAAGTTGTACACACGACTGCTCGGACGCAGCGGCGGAGAGGTCCAAGTCGCACCGGTCGATGCGCTCGCCACGATGCCCGCCCATCAGTATTTTTTCGTGGTCCTGGCCCGCGAGCCGCTCAAGTACACGTATATCAAAAACCTTGACTCGATTAGTCCGCAACTGCCGGGCGAATTTGTCGGCGTTTCCTCTCAGGGGCCACATTATCGCGTGTCGATTCCACAAGTCGACAAGCGAGTTCCCCTCCCGTCGCATTTGCTCGCCTGGACCAGTATTGCCTACGTCCTGTGGGACGACATCAATCCCGACGTGCTACAAGACGAACAAAAACGCGCACTCGTCGATTGGCTGCACTGGGGTGGACAATTGATAGTGAGCGGTCCCGATTCGCTCACCTCGTTGCAAGCCCCCGGCGGTTTTTTGGAGCCCTATTTGCCAGCCACGGCGGGTGAATCGACCAAAATAGATGCCGAAACGCTCAAGCCACTCAGCGATGCTTGGTCCCTTACCGAGTCGGTCCCGTTCGGAAAGAAAACGCAACCGAAGTTGACCGCGATTGAACCCTGGGTCGGGGTGCAACTCATTCCGAAGGAAAATGCCGATCCGGTGCGTCAAACGAACAAGCTGTTCTATGAACGGCGCGTCGGTCGAGGAAGAATTGTGGTTTCCGCTTTTCGATTGCAACAACGGGAACTGGTCAACTGGCGAAGCGTGGACAGCTTTTTTAATGCGTGTCTCTTGCGGCGTCCACCTCGTCGATTTGTGGACAATCGAAACAACGGATCGACCGATGTACAACTTGTGGACGCGACCAATTGGACCGGCGATTCGCACACCGACGGAAATCCCTACAATCCTTCGGTGAATACAAACGTGCGATTCCTGGGCCGCGACACGGTGTCGAAACTCGAGAACGATCCGCCTCGAACATCGGCACCGTCACAGCCGACCGACCAGGATGGTCCGCGTTTTGGTAAACAACCCGCCACCGACATTTATGGTAATTCCGTCGAGGATTTCAACACCCCGCCCGACGCAGGACTCGGTGGTTGGAGCGATTTTAATTCTATCTCTTCCAAGGCCCGAAAATCACTGACCGACGCGGCGGGCATCGAAATCCCGAAAGCGTCGTTTGTGATAAGCTGTTTGGCGGCGTATTTGTTTGTCCTTGTACCGGTCAATTGGACCTTTTTCAAGCTAATCGGTCGGGTCGAATGGGCCTGGATCGCGGCCCCCGTCCTGGCGATTTTGGGAACCGTCTTCGTCACCAAAATGGCCCATCTTGATATCGGTTTTACTCGGTCCGAACGGGAATTGGCGTTGGTCGAATTGCACGCCGGTCACTCCCGCGCGCACGTCACGCGATACACAGCCCTATATACTTCACTCTCGTCGAGCTATCGCGTCGCCTGCGACGATCCCAGTTCAGAGATACTTCCGTTTTCCACGTCTAACACGCCGAACGAACATCCGATGTTGATCGGCCAAAGCCGGACACAAATCGAGTTTCGACGCGAAGAGCAAACGAGCCTGACCGGGTGCGAGGTCTCCTCGAACGCGACGGGCATGATTCACAGCGAGCAAATTGCCGATCTCGGCGGGGCAATCCAATGGAAGAAAACGCTCGGCAAAGATGGCGATTTAGTAAACGGTACTAAGTTCGATCTCCGTTCGGCGGGCGTGATCCGGCGTCGCAACGGCCAATACGAACTTGCCTGGATCGGCGACTTAGCCAAGGGAACCATCCAGCCGCTGAAGTTCGTGCGGATACCATCCTTAGAATCACCCTCGCTGGATATCAGCGGCCAGTTCTTTCCCGAGGTTCCCAAAGGAAGTGATGCTTATCGCGAAAACCAATGGTTGAAAGGGGCTGTACTCAGCGATATGTTCAAAATGCTCAGCGACGAAAAGCAGTTTCGCAACGGCGATGTGCGGCTGTTCGGCTGGACCGATCAGGAAATTCCTGGCGTGACTTTTGATCCAGTCGCCGCCCAAGTTCGCCGGGCTACTTTGGTCGTGGCCCAACTCGACTATGCCAGTTTTCCGGCCGCCGTTCCCGACAAAAACCTTAAGCCCTTACGCGATCAATCGGTCGAAGAATAAGCCTTCTACGAGTTTTCTCCCATGATTGAATTGAAGAACTTCGGCAAACACTACGGCGACTTTTGCGCCGTCGATAGTATTTCCATGAAGATCGAGGCGGGCGAGATTTTCGGCTTCATCGGCCCCAACGGAGCGGGCAAAAGCACGACGATCCGTTTTCTCGCGACCCTGCTAAAAGCCTCTCGCGGTGAAGGAACCGTCAATGGATACTCCGTCACCCGTGACCCGCTCGGCGTGCGGCGTTCCATCGGCTACATGCCCGACAATTTCGGCGTCTACGACGGTATGAAAGTGTGGGAATTCTTGGACTTTTTCGCCGTGGCCTATCAAATTCCTCGCACCCGGCGCAAACAAGTCATCGGCGATGTGCTTGAACTTTTGGACCTGGGTCATAAGCGGGAAGATTTCGTCAATGGCCTTTCGCGAGGGATGAAGCAGCGGCTGTGTCTGGCGAAAACCTTGGTCCATGATCCACCAGTCTTAATCCTGGACGAACCGTCGAGCGGTCTCGATCCCCGTGCCCGGATGGAGTTCAAAGCGTTGCTGAAAGAACTGCGGCGGATGAAAAAGACGATCTTGATTTCGAGCCACATCCTGACGGAGTTGGCCGATACCTGTACGTCGATTGGTATTATCGAGCGGGGACAGCTTTTGATGCACGGCCCAATTGACGAAGTCTATCGTCGGATTCGCCGCAATCGGATCGTCGAGTTGCGTTTTAACGGCGGCATGGAGGCAGGACTCTCCGTCCTTCGGAGTCAGCCCGAATTGCGTGGCCTCGAAATCGAGGACCATCGCGTCACAGCGGAGCTTGAGGCGACCGACGAACAACTGGCGGGCATTTTGCGAATTCTAACGCAAAGCGGTGTCCAGGTCCGCTCCTTTGCCGAAAAAGATCCTTCGCTCGAGGACGTCTTCATGCTGGTGACGAAGGGGTTGGTGTCGTAAAACACTAAAGATTGAACGATCACTTCGATCATGGTTGGCCCTTGCGGACCCGACCACTCGTACAAGCGGCGTCTCGCCGCTTTTGATACGCGGTGAGACGCCGCGTGTACAAGGTCCGCAGTGATTACGACTTCTGGCCCCGCTTGCGGCGGGCCAGAAGAAGTCCTAGCAGACCGAGGAAGCCGAGGACGAACGACGATGGTTCCGGCAGCGGGATTGTCGTCGCCGTGCCGTTGGCAATGTTCACGTCGATCACTTGATAGTCGTCCAGGTTCACCACGCCGTCGTAATTCGTGTCACCGAATTGATAACCGGAC
>JAYUFG010000235.1:0-14572 GCA_043738845.1 Planctomycetaceae bacterium | reverse complement strand
CACATGTCGCCGCTAACGCGGCTGAAAAATCCAGGATTACTTCAACCCGCTAAACAGTTACCAAGAAACATTTGAATCACCCACCGTAATCCTTCTCGGCCGAATTTCAATATGCAAGTTATGAACCACCTCAAAATTTTCAGCGGCCGGGCGAATCCTGATTTGGCCAAAAAGATCTGCGATTACCTCGGGTTAGAGCCGGGGCGGATTTCACTCGGCAATTTTCCCGATGGCGAAATTTCCTGCAAAATTGATGAGGACGTTCGCGGCCGCGATGTGTTCCTCATTCAATCGACCTGCCCACCCGTCAACGATTATTTGATGGAACTGTTAATCATGGTGGACAGTTGCAAGCGGGCAAGTGCCGAGCGTGTGACCGTCGTCATGCCTTACTTTGGATACGCCCGACAGGACCGCAAGGATTCTGGTCGCGTTCCTATTACCGCCAAGCTCGTGGCGAACATTATCACCCGGTCAGGTGCCGATCGGGTGTTGGCGATGGACCTGCACACGCCGCAAATTCAGGGCTTTTTCGATGTTCCGGTCGATCATTTGTATGCATCGCCCGTCCTGACTGATTATTGTAAGTCGCTCGGTTTTCGTGACGAAGAAATGATCGTGGTCAGTCCCGACGAGGGAAGTATCAAGCGTGCGCTGGGTCATTCCAAACGGCTGGGCGGGGCTTTGGCCATTGTTGATAAACGCCGCACCAGTGCCGAAGCGACGAAGCAAGAAAACATCATCGGCGGTTCGGTCGTGGGCAAAGTCGCGCTCATGTTCGACGACATGATCAGTACGGGAAGCTCGATCTGTGGAGCGGCCGTCGCCGTGAAAAAGGCGGGGGCCAAGGCGATTTATGTCTCTGCGACCCACGCGATCCTGTGCGGTCCAGCCATCGAGCGTTTGCAAGCCGCACCGATCGATGGTCTGATTTTGACCGACACAATTCCGATCAAACCGGAAAAATTGCTGCCCAACATGAAGATCATTTCCGTCGCACCGCTCCTGGGCGAAGCAATCAAGCGGATCCACAAAAACGAATCGGTGAGTCAATTGTTTAAGTAAAAAACGCTCGCTTTTATCCCCCGCTTAGCCGGTTCGTCCACGAACCGTTCGCTACAAACTCTGTTACACGTTCCATTCCGCAAGCATTTCATGGCCATTCACGATTCCGTCGCCGTTTACGTTGCCGCCGACAACATCCAAGCCAGCATCCTGCGCGACGTGCTGGCCGACGCCGGTATCGAAGCCCACGTCATGGACGATGTGTCGATGATTGGCGTTTGGTTCGGGGGACTCGCCTCGCAGCTTCACCGACCGAAAGTCGTAGTGGACCGCCGGGACGCCGAAGTCGCGGCCGAGATCGTGCGGAACTTCGATGCCGAATGGCAGGCGACCGGGGCCGTGAAAAAGGCTCCTACCACAGAGGATAATGGGGCTCCGATCACGGTCGTGTGCGACGAATGCGGCAAATCGAGCAGTTTTCCAGCCAGTGATCGGGGTTCGGTCCAAAATTGTCCTCATTGCCGGTCCTACGTCGATGTGGGAGAAGTTGAATTTGACGGGGAATGGGGCGCAGCGGACGACACCGCTTAGCCGGTTCGTCCACGAACCGATTCCGGCTATTTCCACACTCGCAAAAAAACACTTTTTTGGGGTTGAATTCTTCCCGATTTCGGGCACAATGGTAGATTCTCCCCGGCGGACCAACTCCGGTGGCAGGGCGATTTTTGCCCTCCCGCGAGAATTGTTGTCCCCTTTTTCCGAACATCCCCGTGATCGTCATTGAGGAGCCGTTATGGCCGAACAACTAGCCGTTAAAATTCGCAAAGAACGTGGCACGACGCAAGTCAAAAAACTGCGCCGCGTTGGCATGGTCCCGGCCATTTTGTATGGTCACGGTCAAGAAAACGTCAAACTGGCCATCTCGGCCGATGCCGTCACCACCGCGCTGCGCAAGGGAAGTCGCTTTGTCAATTTGACGGGCGAAATCACCGACAGTGCTTTGATTCGCGAATTGCAATGGGACACGTATGGACTACATCTCCTGCATGTGGACTTGGCCCGCGTTTCGCTCGACGAGCGAATTCATCTTAAGGTGCCGGTCGAGTTAAAGGGGCAAGCCCAGGGCGTCAAGGACGGCGGCGTATTGCAGCACATTATCCACGATGTGGAAATCGAATGCACCGCGACGTCGATCCCAGAAAAGGTCATCCTCAACGTGACCAACCTCAAGTTGGGCGGGCACTTGTGTGCGAAAGATATTACGCTCGCGGAAGGCGTCAAGCTGCTGGTTCCCGATGGGGACGAGTTTATCGTCGTCTGTGCCAGGCCGGTCGATATGAGCGATGATGTGCTGGCCGGGTCGGGCGAAGGTGCCGAGCCGGAATTGATCCGCAAGGCGAAGGAAGAGGGAACGGAAACAGCCGAATAAGCACTGGATTCGGTGCGAATTAACTTCCAGGTTTGAAATCGATGGTTAGCCGCGACGCGCAGCGGAGCGTGGAAGTTCCGGTGCATTGACGACGTGACCAGCGGAATGCCGGAGCTAGCGAACATGAAATTGGTCGTTGGTCTCGGAAATCCCGGTCGCAAGTATCAAGGAACGCGGCACAATGTCGGATTTGACGTCGTGACCGAATTGGCCCGACGATATGCCCGATCAGTGCTAAAAAAGAAGTTTCAAGGTGAGGTGGTCGAAGTCGAGTCGCGCGGCGAAAAGCTGCTGCTCCTTTGTCCCCACACCTTTATGAATTTGAGCGGAACAAGTGTGTTAGAAGCCCGCGATTTTTACAAAATCGCTAATCCCGACGTGTTAGTCGTGTGCGACGATTTCCAGCTTCCGCTCACAAAGGTGCGGCTGCGAGAAAAAGGGTCGGCAGGGGGACAAAAGGGTTTGGCCGACGTAATTCGGCGGCTGGGAACCGATGTGGTTCCCAGGTTAAGGATCGGTGTCGGCGAGATGCCCGCCGGTTGGGATCCAGCCGATTTTGTGTTGGGCAAGTTTACGAAAGATCAGCGGGCCGAGATTGCCGTGACTATTGCTCAAGCGGCCGATGCCGTCGAAGTTTGGGCTGCCAGCGGTATCGCCACGGCCATGAATCGTTACAATTAAGTCTACATTTTTTACCATCATCGAACATCTTCACCACTTACTGCACGAGGAGTATTAGTCTTGGCAGAGCACGTTTACGAAGGGATGTTCATTCTGGATTCCAATCGCTACGCCCGCGACCCGGGCGGAGTCTCGAACCAGATTCCCGAGATGATCCAGCAGTGCGGCGGCAAAATGTTGGCCAGCCGACTCTGGGAAGAACGACGTTTGGCGTATCCCATCAAGGGACACAAAAAGGGGACGTATTGGCTGACCTACTTCTCGATCAATCCAGAACATGTCGTCAATATCAACCGTCAAACCCAATTAAACGAGGCAGTCGTTCGGGCGTTGTTCCTGAAGATCGACCCGCGGATTGCCGATGCACTTGTGACGCACGCCCTGACGGGTGGCCCTCCCAAGGCACCTGCGGAAGCACCGAAAACCAACCCGATTGTGGACGACATCGAAATTCCCGATATCGACGCCCTGGAAGATGAAGTTTAGTTAGTGCCGAGTATCGGCTTGCTCAAGAGAGTGTTAGTTTCACGGATTTTTTGCGTTCACCGAAAGGAGTTAACCTCATGGCGAGTTTCAATCGGGTTATTCTGATCGGCAATTTAACGCGCGATCCGGAGATTAAATACTTGCCCAGCGGCATGGCGGTGAGCGAAATCGGCCTCGCCATCAATGATCGCCGCAAGGGACAAAACGGCGAATGGATCGAGGAAACGACATTCGTGGACATCACCTTATGGGGCCGCACGGCCGAGGTGGTCAGCGAGTACGTGACGAAGGGTTCGCCCTTGTTCGTCGAAGGTCGCCTGAAACTCGATCAATGGGAAAAAGACGGCAAAAAGAACTACAAACTTAAAGTCATTGGCGACCGAATTCAATTGATCGGTGCCAAGGGCGGCGGTGGTGGAAATAGCGGAGGTGGCGGACAACGGTCGGCTCCTTCGCGACCTCCCCAACGCGGTTCACAAAGTTCGCAAGGCTCGCAGGGTGACGACTATAGTCAGTCGGGTCCAAGCGAATCGTATTATGACGCCGGTCCGGAACCATCCGGCGGTGGTAATGGTGGTGGAGGAAGTGGCGGCGGAGACGACATTCCGTTTTAACGGCATTCCCCCTCTCTCACCGGAAGAGGGCCGGAGTGAAATCTCTGACTCGACGATCCGGATCCTATCGCAAATCACACTGACTTAATTCAATCAAACTTTTCGATCCTTTTCGATTTTCAAATTACGAACATGGCACAAATAGCTCCCAAAAAGAAACTTCCGCATCGTTCCAAGCGACTTGTTCGTGGTCCCGAAGGGAGCATCGAATTGCTCCTGATCCAATCGGTCGACCACTTGGGCAAGCAGGGAGAAGTCGTCAAGGTTAAGCCGGGCTACGCGATCAATTTCCTCATTCCGCAAGGCTTGGCCACCGTTGCGACCGAACATCACAAGCGGATGGTCGAAAAGCACAAAGCGCGGCTGCAAGCGATTCAAAGTGCCCGCTTGGCTGGCTTGCGACAAGTTTCCGACGACTTGTCAAAGCAGTCGATCACCATCGAAGCCAACGCCAACGACGAAGGCCATCTGTACGGCTCGGTCGGTGCGGCGGAAATCGTCAAGGCTCTCAAGCAACACGATATCACGATCACGGCCGATCAAGTTCGCCTGACAGGTCCACTCAAGGAATTGGGTCTGTACACCGTTCAAATTCACTTGGGCCAAGACATCGAGGGCGAGTTGAAAGTGTGGGTCGTGCCGAGCGTCCGCGACGACGATCATGCCAAACCGGCCGCCCCGCCAGTGGCCAAGGCGTAAGTCGGATCGTAAAATGGACTCCGATTTGCGGCGACGACTGCCGTAGGTCAGGTACCCCGTACCTGACAAAAAAGTGCAATCTCGCTTCCGTCCGTCGAACCGCGCGAACATATTGTCGGCTGTCAGGTACGGGGTACCTGCCCTGTGGGGACTGGCAAAGCCAGTAGCCAAGGCGTAGTTTTGATCGTTTGATTTGCGTGACCAGCACGGAAGGTGGACGAAATGGCATCGGTGCAGCGCGTAGATCAACCCCGACGCCAGCTCTCGGGCGAAGTTCTCGACCGTCAGCCGCCCCGCAGCCTTGAGGCGGAAAAGGCAGTCCTCGGCAGCATCATGATCCTGCCCGACTGCTGCGACGATGTCGCCCTCATTCTCAAACCGGAAGATTTCTACGATCCGGCCCATCAGCGGTTGTACACGCAGATGTTAGCGATGCACGACTCGGGCAAAAAAATCGACGTCACGTTGCTGATTGAGCGGCTCCGCAAGGCGGGCGAACTGGAACTCATCGGTGGCGAAGCCTATCTGTACGAAGTCATCATGAAGGAGCCGACGGCCGCCAACGCCGTTTATTACTCCGAAATTGTTCGCGACAAATCAACGTTAAGGGCATTGATCGAAGCGGGCACGTCCATCGTTCGCAACGCCTATGAAGATTCGTGCGAAGCTCGCGAAATGTTGGGCCGCGCCGAGCAAGAGGTCTTCAAGATTCTCGACCATCGCGGCGTCGGACAACTGAGCGACATCACGACGATCTTGCATGACGCGATGAAGCGGATCGACGCCCGCATGAAAAATGAACATGCGCAAGACGGCGTCGAGACGGGTTTCGTCGAGTTAGACAAGATGCTTGGCGGACTGCACAATTCGGAGTTGATTATCATTGCCGCCCGTCCGAGTATGGGCAAAACGGCGTTTGCGATGAACATTGCCGAGTACGCCTCGGTACAGGCCAAGGCGGCGACACTCTTTGTGAGCCTGGAAATGTCATCGCTCGAATTGGCCGACCGCTTGCTCTGCTCGCGCGCCAAGGTCGATGGAAATCGGCTTCGCAACGGAACCATCACGCAGGACGAACGACGCAAACTCGTCGAGAAGACGGGCGAAATTAGCCAAGCCCCTTTGTTCGTCGACGACAGTCCCAGCCGCACGATGACGGAAATCGCGGCGACCGCACGGCGATTGAAACGGAAGTCGAAACTCTCGCTGATTATTATTGACTATCTGCAATTGATCGAGCCCGACAATCAACGCGACCCGCGTCAGGAACAGGTCGCCCGCATCGCCCGGCGATTAAAAGGTCTCGCTCGTGAGCTAAAGGTTCCCGTCGTCTGTCTCGCGCAGCTTAATCGTCAGGCCGAAGCCTCGAAAGACAATCGGCCGAAGCTGTCGCACCTGCGGGAGTCGGGTGCGATTGAACAAGACGCCGACGTGGTGATGTTCGTGCATCGTGAAGATTATTATGCGACCGATGAGGAAGAGCGTGCCCGGGTCGCTGGTCAGGCCGACATAATTATTTCCAAACAGCGTAATGGCCCGGTGGGCGACGTGAAAATGGCTTGGCTCAAACAATTTACCCGGTTTGAAAGCATCGCGCCGGAACGCTACGGCGAGTTCGACCAGTACAACACGGGCGGCGAGTTTTAGGTTTTGCAAAAACAAGCATTCGACAAACAGCTAAGGAATGATTTTATGGCTCAGGACAAACAACCTGAAGGAACTCCGGCCACGACGGGCCAAACGGCTCCGCAAACGCCGCCGCAAATTCAACTCGACGATTCCAATGTCCACGCAACCTACGCGAATTTTTGTCGCGTGACGGGGACGCCCGAAGAAGTGCTGCTCGACTTTGGTCTGAATGCAGAACCGCTCGGTTATCCCCGCGATCCGGTTGCAATTGGTCAAAGGATCATCACGAATTATTTTACCGCGAAACGCTTGCTCGCCGCTCTGGCACATACCGTCAAGCGTCACGAAGAGGCTTTCGGCGTGTTGGAAACGGATATCCAAAAACGTTTCGCCGCCGTTCACGGACGATCAGCCAAGGAATAGCAGCTTGTACACGCGGCGTCTCTCGCTGCGTCTAAGAAGCGGCGAGACGCCGCTTGTACAAGTGGGTGCTTGTCACCGGTGAACCTTACGGATTTAACCCCCAAAACACTGCATTGCACACAACGACAACACCCAGGTTACGAACCAACCGATTGGCCTTGGCATGACAAGTTCTCCCGAAAAAAATAGAGTTCACAGCGAGAAATGAACGAGAACGAGATGTTTGCGTTTCGATGAGTGATGCGAAGTCGTTCTCTGCACCAATTGAACTCTAGCTCAGATTCTTGTTCCTGGCGGTAAATTTTTCTCGTTCCGGAAAAAACAGGGCGCGAAATTGCCACCTCTTCCGATCCAACCTTAAACGGCTTATGGCTTTAGAACTTTTTCGTCGAAAAACGGCCATCCTGGCGGGAATCGTTTTGACCGCCTATTGGATCGCGATGTTGGTGGGCACCCATTTACCGCCCGACCATGTGATCATGCGGTCCATTACCGTCTGGGACAAGTTGCTGCACTTTTCGGCGTTCGCCGGGTTGGTCGTGCTGATCTCGGTGAACAACGTCGTTTGGCGGATGAATGGAAAACAGGCGAACACAGTTGACTCTTCGCGAAGTTTTCTGGCCCGTTTTTTCGACCAGCACTTGCCGCTGTTGAACTATCTCGTAATTTGGGTGGTCGCCGTGGCCTATGGCTCGTTGGACGAACCGACTCAAACGCCCTTCCGTCGCACTTGCGACCCACTCGATCTTCTGGCCGATACCATCGGTGCGACGAGTGGGCTATTTTGCGTGTGGTTCTCGCTGCAAATCGGTTCACGAATGGTCAGCCAAGATGACGTGACACGGCCCAAACAGTCATCGTAACAGTTTATCTGTTGGAAGTGATTAGCCTTCCGCGTGCTTTGTCACTGCTATTCCGATCACGTCCCAAGTCTGCAAAGAGCGGTCGTAAAATAGGTGTCTCGGCGGCTTGAAACTCGTTCGTCGGCCTTCACCGTTGCGTATCAACGACAGGCACTAAACCAAGGCTAACACCTCGCTGCCGATGGGACTGATGTCCATTCCGTCGTGGACGAAAATGCAGTTTCGTCCGGCCGCTTTCGCACTATAAAGAGCGGCGTCGGCGCGGCCCAGCAGCGTTTGATTGTTGTCGCCATCGAGGGCCATCGCGACCCCGCCGCTGAGCGTTACCCGCTGTTCTTCGGCAATGATCCTACGGAGTCGTTCACTCAAAATGCTCGCGCCCTTAAGGTCCGTCTGCGGCATCACGATCACAAATTCCTCGCCGCCGTAGCGAGTGACGGTGTCGGTGTCGCGAACATTGTCGCCGAGGAGTCGGGCAACCGACTTCAAGACTTGATCTCCAAACAGATGACCATGCTGATCGTTCAACTGTTTGAAGTGATCGAGGTCGAGGATCATTATGGAAAACGGGGTTTCATATCGGCTGAGCATCGCCAACATCGATTCGAGCGTGTCGTCCAACCCGCGGCGGTTGCAAACCCCGGTCATGGGGTCGGTTCGAACTTCGGCAAAGGATAATAGCGTGTTCGACTGCTGGCGAATTTCATCGTAAGCGTTGGCGATCTGGCTGGCCAAACGCAACGTCGGTTTCAGCATTTCCTCGGCTTCGACGCACAATTGTTTCCAGGCCGACTCTTGTTTTTGACCGCTCAATTCGAAGACCCGCTCCTTGAAACGGGCAATGCTCGTGCTGTGGGTAGCCAGATTGCGACGGACTGCCTCGGAAATTTGCTCCAATTCCTTGGCCACGGATTGTGCCCGCTTGAGATCGCGGACGGCGTCCGCTTCCTGCGTTCCGTCGGTGCGGCGTTGCTGCCGACCGAAGAGATAACCCAGCACCGCAAACGCCGAAAGCGCAACGGGCAGCGGGATCGGAAACGACCATTCCAAAAAGCCGATCAATACGGATTGCATGTCCACGGATGATCCTTGTCGAACCGAACCAACGAAACAAAACTACAGTCACATTTACGGCTGAAACGAACTGAATCGAAACGAGCAACGCCCAACTAAAAGGCCTTCCGCGAGCCAAGACCACGCATGAACGTGAATCCGACCAAGCAGACGCCCAGCAGCACCATCAACCAGTCCTGTCGATTGAGACCGTTGAACCAGTCCCAAATAACATCGAGATATTCGCCCATTTGTGAACCTCTGAGTTCGGTCGCCGCGCATCGAGTCGCATTGGCTCGTATGCAAAACACCTATACCCCAAAGGTAGTTCAATTCCAGGCCATAGGTCGGAAATACGTCAGAATTGACGCACAGAACAGGCAGATTGTACTGCCAGCGGAGCGGTACCCGCACAATCGTCACAACCGGAACGGCAATCGAGGTGCAGCAACGATGGCTCTGGTAACGTGGCAGGGCAATCAAGCCTTGACGACTTCTTCTTCCTTCGCCGTGGAGGTGCTGCCCGCCGTACCATCAAATCGTCCGAAGACCATTCGTCCTGCGCTGGTTTGCAACACGCTGGTCACCGCGACGCGAACCTGTCGATTGAGATGATCGCGGCCCCCATCGACGACGATCATGGTGCCATCTTCGAGATAGCCGACACCTTGCCCTGGCCCTTCGCCCGGTTTGACGATTTTGATCTCAATCATTTCGCCGGGTAGGAATGTCGGCTTGAGTGAGTTGGCAACGTCATTTAGGTTGATAACACCGACACCGTGCAGCTTGGCGACTTTGTTCAGGTTGTAGTCGTTCGTGATAATTTTGCCCTGCAAGTGTTTGGCGAGCATGACCAACTTCATATCGACCGGTTGACCAGCGAACTCCGGCAGTTCCACATCGAAGATTTTTAGATCGACCTGCGGGTTGGTGCGAAGTTTGTTGAGGATGTCGAGTCCCCGACGACCGCGGCTGCGGCGCATGCGATCACTCGAATCGGCGATGCCCTGCAACTCTCCAATGACGAATCGGGGCATAACTAATTGACTGTCGAAAATCCGCGTCTCAACGATATCGGCAATGCGGCCGTCGATCACGACACTCGTATCGAGGATGTAGGGTTTCAACCCCTTCACTTCCTTGGCAAATTCCACATAGGGAATGATAAAGCGAAAATCGTCCTTCGTTTGCAGCAACAAGCTAATGCAGGTGTAGCACAGTACGACGCCCATCATCAGAGGAACCCAACTCGACCAGGGATGTTTGGGATCGTCCGGCAAAATTGGAATCAGGGCGAGCTTCAACACATAGGAGAGAAACAACCCGACAATCATCCCAAAATAGACGGCCGAAATCACGTCGAGCTTTTTGCGGCGGAGGAAAATATCGCCCACCACGACCAGCGTCGCCACGGCCATCACGCTGCCAAAGACAGCCCAAGGAATCCACCCCTCGCCCGACGCCACCTGTGCCGTGTTGGTTAGGCTGACGCCGAGGCCAGCCACAACCAAGATAAATATGCAACGGAGGACAATCAGTGCCATGCGGACGCCTATCGGAAGTAATCTAAAAGAGGAGACGATAAAGGACACCGCTCATGTCCAAGTTGCACTGCAACTCTGACCTCCTCCATTTTATCTCACTTCACGCAGATTGAAAGGTCATCGCTGGTGAATGAATCGGCAAAGTTCGTCATTCGGAAGCGGTCGGGTCCGCAGTTTGAGCCGGATTTTGGCGAATCATCCGACCTAATTCGCCAAAAAATAGGTGTCGCATACCACGGGTTCTCACAGCGGGCCCTACTATCGGTCGCAATTCCGTAGCCGCGATCCGCTGCTCCAGCGCGGCACAGTTCGGGCCTGTCGTTTATACATAACGGTGAAGGCTTTCGAAAAAAGGGGTCGAGAGTCAGTTTCGCCGCAAAACATGTCTATTATCGAAAGTCGTCACCGCGAAACCGACTCCCGATCCCCCGTAGAACGAGTACCACACTGCGGATACATCCATTTTGCGACCACTCTATGCACTCTTGGGACGTGAGTGGAGTGGTAAACTCTTTCGAATGACTCTCAACTTCGCCCCTCCAGATAAACCATCAACAACGCCACATCGGCCGGAGTGATCCCACTAATGCGGCTCGCTTGGGCCAAACTGATCGGCCGAATTCGCGACAGTTTCTCGCGGGCTTCCGTTCGCAAATGGACTAGGCGGCTGTAGTCAAAACTGTCGGGAATTCGTTTCTCCGACAGGCGTCGTTGTCGGGCGACATCGATTTCCTGACGAGCGATGTAGCCCTCATACTTGACGTCATACACAATTTGGTCGGCGACTTCTCGGGGCACGCTCGCCAGTTGCGGCAGGCGTTCGGCCATGTCGGTCCAGTTTATTTCCGGACGACGAAGAAGTTTAATCAGGTTCGCTTCGTCAAACCGTGTTTCCTCCAAGAGTTTGAAATTTTCGGCGATTTGTTTTTCCTTGGCCGTAAAGCGGTTCCAGCGGACATCATCGACCAAGCCAACCTCTCGGCCCATTCGCGTGAGCCGACGGTCCGCGTTATCCTGACGGAGCGACAAACGAAACTCGGCCCGACTCGTGAACATTCGATACGGCTCGTCCACGCCGCGCGTGACAAGGTCATCAATCAACACGCCGATGTAGGCTTGATCGCGAGCGATTATGAGCGGGTTTTTAGCTTGCAGCTTCAGGGCCGCGTTGATCCCGGCGATGAGTCCCTGCGCACCGGCCTCTTCATAACCGGTCGTGCCGTTGATCTGTCCCGCAAAGTACAACCCGGCAACCGACTTTGTTTCCAGCGTTGGCCGCAATTGATCGGGCGGAGAATAGTCGTACTCCACCGCGTAACCATACCGCATGATCTCGGCATTTTGCAGACCAGGAATCAGTTTCAGAATCGCATCCTGCACATCACGAGGCAGACTTGTCGAGATTCCGTTGACATAAACCTCGTGCGTGTTGCGACCTTCTGGTTCGAGAAAAAGTTGGTGACGATCCTTGTCGCTGAACCGCACCACCTTGTCTTCAATCGACGGACAATAGCGGGGGCCACGTGATTGAATCTGGCCGGAGTACATCGGGGCACGGTGCAGGTTCGCCCGAATTAAGTCGTGTGTCGCTTCGTTGGTGTACGTGATCCAACAGGGAACTTGTTCACCGACAATCGAATCCGTGAGAAAGGAAAACGGCTGCGGGTCGTCGTCGCCCGGCTGAATTTCGGTCTGCGAATAGTCGATCGTGCGACCATTGAGGCGGGGGGGGGTGCCCGTCTTAAAGCGTTCGAGTTGAAAACCCAGCCGCCGCAGGGCACCACTAATTCCGGCGGTCGTTCCTTCACCGGCTCGCCCGCCGGGAGTTTTCATTTCGCCCGTGTGCATGAGGGCTTGGAGAAAAGTTCCCGTCGTGAGAATGACCGCCCGTGCGTGATAGATCACATCGCCCCGCACGCGAACACCGGTAATGCGAGTTTCACCCTCAATCGTTTCGGTGAGGAGTTCTTCGACGACCTCTTGGCGCAGCACGAGGTTTGGCTGCTCCTCGACGATCCGCTTGATCTCGAATTGATAGGCTTTCTTGTCAGCTTGTGCGCGAGGGCTGTGCATCGCGGGGCCTTTGCGGCGATTGAGCATTCGGAATTGAATTCCGGTGGCATCAATCGCGCGACCCATCGCGCCGCCGAGGGCGTCAATCTCGCGGACGATGTGTCCCTTGGCGACGCCACCAATGGCCGGATTGCAACTCATTTGGCCGACGGTGTCACAATTGGTCGTGAGCAGCCCGGTCCGCGCACCGATCCGCGCGGCGGCAAGGGCGGCTTCGGTCCCGGCGTGACCGGCACCAATCACGAGGACATCATATTCATAGACGCTGTGGGTCATGCGCACGATTATACGCCGCAAGGCAAGCGGAGAGAAGCGATGGGGTGAAGCGGTCACCGAGGCACTTAGAATTTGGTACGAATTATCGCCTCGGTTTCGCAACAATCGGTTAGCCGCGCCAGCGAAGGTCCCTATCGGCGGAATTCGATCCCGATTCCGCTCGTATTCTCCGCCGTGAGGGGCACAATTGCGATGTGTTCCGATTGAAAGTCGGTCAGATCAACCGCCGTGCAGGCCATGTAGGCGAGGAACCAACCGAGAGCCACTTGTGACGGATAATGGGCGTCATCATTGATCCGCGACAGTCCAGCGAGAACGGAGCCGGCGTAAAAGCCCGTCTTCAAGAACGGATCGTCGGTCATTTTCGCGGCCGTGATAAACGAGACGGCACCGATGAACGCATGACCGCTGACGCCGTTGTTGTCCTTGAAGAAATGCCAATGCGACCCCGACGCGACTTCACCTGGTCGTGATCCTCCGGTCGCCATTTGCATCAAGAGCAACGGCGGTACGCCGACAATTGCAGCCCGTAAAGCCCGTTCTCCCCAGAGGCCAACCGTATCGCCGAGCATGGAGTCGGGAAAGAAGACTTCGGTGAGTGTCGCTGCGGCCCATAGCGGTATCATGTACGCACCTTCGCCCAAAAATTTGAATTTATGCAACGTGTTTTTGGGCGAGTTGCCGAAACGGTTTTGATAACTGTCGCGCAGCCGCTGGTCGAGTGACGTGTTAGCCACCGCGCCACCAATGCCGAATCCAACACCGAGAACGGTCAAACTTTGCCACGAATAAAAATTGGAATAATCGCCCACGATTTCACCCCAAATTCGCTCGTGCAATCGGGGCCGCTTCAAAACGACGGAGGGTTGCTCCAGGCCCATACCTGGCGGACCATTGGGATAAAGTGGTGGCATCGGCTCGACACCAGGAGTCTCCAACCCCATGATCCCGCCCGAAAAATAGGCCGACGGTTGATCGTAGGCAATCGGCACGACTCCGTCGTTCGGCGCGTAAGCATTGAACGGCAGCGGACTCGATGAGCTTTCGTTCGTCGTGAATGAAGCGTAACCGTTCAACGACGGATCATCACTTGGTCCATAACCGGCGGTAACAGGGCCATACCCGGCTGTAACAAACACTGCCTCGTCGCCATATTCTTCGGCCGGTTGATCGATCCACGATAAATCGACCGCCGGTTTTTCGGAACGTCGATACTCCGGAGCAGGTGCGGTCGGCAAGTTAATGACGGGCGAAGTGTATTGCAATGGAGCATTTGTCGTGCCTGGCGAAACGGATGGTCGCTGATCGCGATTCACAGCGGGCAAGACAGTGTTTTTTTCGGTCGCTGAAAGAGAAGACGGAGCCGTTGAGGAGACCGTTGACAACTCTCCCGGCGTTACTTGCAGCGCGTTTGCAAAACTCTCGCTACGCGTGGTCGTGCAACCAGCACTTAGCAGCAAACCGCTCAAGAGAACGGAACTGCCCACAATTTTGCGGAAGCGAAATGCGAATGCCATGAGGGAGCCTGGGTTGAATTGGCGGACCGTCCAAGAGGAGCCGATCGGAAACTTTTTCAGGGGCGGAATTGTCGGTAGATCGTCGCATCGACGCAAGGTCGGTTTGGGCACGATTTCTGTCGGGAAATGCGGCAATCCGCCTGTTTTAAGGCTTTCCAAGGGGCTTTGCGTTCACTGGATACGCCAGGGCAATCGCACGTTAAATGGCTTGTTTTCCGGGGTTTTTCGTTTCGGAAGATGAAAAAATCCACTGCTAGCAACACAGCTTGAGAAATTTAGG
>JAYUFG010000234.1:0-5471 GCA_043738845.1 Planctomycetaceae bacterium | reverse complement strand
GAGCCAGACCACCGTCTGTGAACGCTTCTGGTCCCGCCGCCTCACCCAGTCCGCCACCTACCAAAACGCTTCATAAAAACAAACCGCGACTTGCACCCAACTGCCTCGTATTTTGAAAATTCGTCCGACCGGGAAATACCCGGTCAGGGTTGACCGACCCCAATGGGAAACTGCTACCGACGTTATTCGCCCATGTCCACGATCGCTTTAATCACGCCCGTTTCTGGTTTCGTGTACGACGGAAACACCTCGATCAATTGCGCGAACACGGGGCGGTGCGTGATCCAGGGGACCGTGTCGATCTGGCCTTCCTCAATCAACTGGATGATCCGGGCGAAGTCGGGCGGAAGAGCGTTGCGACTACCCATCACGGTCATTTCCCGCCGGTGCATTAAAGGATGGCCAAAGCTGACCTCTTGCGTCGTGATTCCCACGAAGACCAGCCGACCAGCGAAGCCGACGTAGTTCAGAGCACCACCCATCGACTTGTTGCTGCCCGTCGCATCGACGACGACCTGTGCCAGTTTATTTTCGGTCAGTTCCGTCAAGCGTTGCAATTCACTCCCGTCGTCTTTCGCGAGGATCGTGTTCTTGACACCCATCCGGTCGCGAACAAATGCGAGGCGTTGCTCGTTCATGTCCATGACGATCAGGTGGGCACCGGTCAGTTTCACAAATTCAATGACGGACAATCCAATCGGTCCGGCACCAATCACGAGGACATGTTCGCCCGGCTGGGGGTTGCCCCGATCGACCGCGTGGCAACCAATCGCGAGCGTCTCCACCAGGGCCAGTTGCTCGAACGCAAGTTTTTTGGAAACGTGCAACTTGCGGGCGGGCAGAATAAACTGCGGCCGCATCCCACCGTCACAATGGACACCCAGCACTTGTAAGTTCTCGCAACAATTTGTATGACCCCGCGCACAACTGAAGCATTTTTCGCAATTGATGTACGGCTCGACGGAGCAACGGTCGCCGGACTGCACGTTCTTCACGCCCGAACCGACCGCAATCACTTCGACGCCCAGTTCATGGCCCGGGATGCGGGGATAACTGAAAAACGGCATTTTGCCCAGGTATCCGCTAAGATCGGTACCGCAAATTCCAACCCGATGAACCCGCACGAGAGCTTCGCCAGGGCCGGGTGCGGCGGGTGCATCAATTTCAATTTGTTGCCATTTCAAAGGGGCTTCAAGCAGCAGGGCTTTCATGGAGGGACTCAAATGTTGATTGAAAATTGGTTTTGTAAGAAATGATTATGGCGCAAGCAAGGATCACCGGTCGTGGACGACTGGGCTAAGCGACCGGCGTTGGGTTTGGGCTTAGCCGCCGCGTCCACGCGGCGTTGACAAATGCTAGGGCGTTTTTCAGCGTTGCTCCGGTCGTGAACGACCGGGCTAAGCAAATTTCGATGATTCGGGTTGCGGGTCATTATTCTCCGCTCGCCCTTCAGTGTAGAACCAGTTGTGGATCGGCTTGAGAATTTCCAGCACTTCGTTCAACAACTGTTGATCGAGGGGAAGCTCCGCCCAGCGGACCCATTGCTCGACATTCTTAGGATTGGCTGAACCGACGATGCACGTCGCCATGTCTTCATTCGCGAGCGAGAACTGCACGGCCAGTTGGGCAATATCGACCCCCTTCGCCGTGCAATGGCCGGCCGCTTTCTTGGCCGTCGCCCGCACAAAATCGGTCGCTTTATGCCACGGTGGGAGCGTGGCGTTCGTCAACAATCTCGCGGAAAACGGAGCGGCGTTCATAATCCCGACCCCTTTCGACTTCAAAAACGGCACCAGCTCGCCCAGCATCGTGTTTTGCAACGTGTAATGATTGTACGAAAGGATGACGTCCAATTCGGCCCGTTCGAGAACATACTTGAAGATGTTCATCGGATATCCGCTGATGCCGATGTAGCGGACCTTTCCCTGCTGCTGCACTTTTCTCAACGCAGGCAACGTTTCCTCGATGATCTGCTGCATGTCCACAAACTCGATGTCATGACACAGCAGGATATCGAAATACTGTACGCCCATCCGGTGCAGGCTGACATCGACACTTTCCACAACCCGCCGGGCGGAAAAATCAAAATGGGCCGCGTCATAGCGACCGAGCTTCGTGCCCAGATAATACTTGTCGCGCGGAATTTCCTTGAGTGCCGGACCGAGCAAACATTCACTCAGTCCGCGACCATAAAAGGGGGATGTGTCGATGAAGTTCATGCCCAAGTCGAGTGCCGTGTGAACCGACCGCATCGCTTCATTCAAATCGACTTGGCGAAATTCTTGGCCCAGGGACGAAGCCCCGAAGCTGAGTGTGGAAAGCCGCATGTCGGTGCGGCCGAGTGGTCGAAATTGCATGGTGAAAATAATCTCTTAGGACGACAACGGCGAAGATGACAAGGCCGACAATCTGACTCAGTCGAACGGCAAACCGACCGATTAGCAAGTCGTTTATCGTACCGAATGAACGACCGGCTGACTATGCTCCTAAACCGCGAGATGTGTTTAGACGTGGTCATTGAAGGGAATCGCCTGCTAGGTTTTCAATCCAAACAACGGGCCGAATTTGCCACGCAGGTGTCGCATCAGCGGGGCGTGAGTGAGAGGTTTGCCCGTGATCCGTTCGACCAACTCGGCGGAAGAATAACGCTGCCCCTGGTCGTGAATGTTCTTGCGTAGCCAATCTCTTAATGCTTGAAATTCGCCGCAACGAAACATCGCCGTCAACCCGCCAAGGTCGGCGTCGGCTTGCTCGAAGAATTGGGCGGCATACAAATTGCCGAGCGAATACGTCGGGAAGTAACCGATCAAGCCTGCACTCCAATGAATGTCCTGCATCACGCCGTCGGCATCGTTCGGCGGAGTTAGGCCCAAATAGTGTTGATACTTTTCGTTCCAGGCGGCCGGCAAATCGCCGACCCGCAACTCGTCATTTATGAGTGCCTGTTCCAACTCGAACCGAATCAAGATGTGCAAGTTGTACGTGGCCTCATCCGCTTCGACGCGAATCAGCGACGGCTTTACGTCGTTAATCGCGTAATAAAACTCTTGCAAGGTCACACTCGCGAATTTCGGAAATGTCGTTTTCAGTTGACCATAAAAGAATTCCCAAAACGGCCGACTGCGCCCGACCAGGTTCTCCCACAGCCGCGATTGCGACTCGTGAATTCCGAGTGAATTGGCTTCGCCCAGCGGCAGACCATAATGGTCGGGCCGCAAACCTTGGTCGTAAATGCCGTGGCCCGCCTCGTGCAAAATGCCGAAAAACGCGCTCGGCAAAAAGTCCTCTTCATAGCGAGTCGTGATCCGGCAATCGTGCGGCCCGACGCTCGTGCAAAAAGGGTGGGCCGTCACGTCGAGGCGTCCGCGATGAAAATCAAACCCAACTGCGGCTGCGACATGCTTGCCAAAAGCCTCTTGCTGTGCGGCGGGAAACTCGCCCCGCAACAACTGCTCGTTCGGCTTTCGACCGCAGTCGCGAATTTCCGCCACCAGCGGGACAAGTTGCTCGCGCAAGTCGGCCAAGACCTTCGTCGCGTGGGAGGTTAGCATTTCCGGCTCGAAGTCATCGAGCAGTGCGTCGTATCGACACTCGACAAAGCCGAGCGCGTCGGCCTGTTCCCGCTTGAGGGCAAACGTCTTTTCCAAGATGGGTCGAAACGTGGCGAAGTCGTTGTTCGCCCGAGCTTCAACCCAAACTTGTTGACCTTGAACTGAAACGCGAGTCAGTTCCTCGACGAGCTTTTGCGGCAGCTTGATCTTTTTGTCGTACTGTCGTTTGAGATGCCGGATCGTCGCGCCGGTGTCGGAGTGCGGGTCGGCAGCCAAATCGCTGTTGAGAAGCTGTTCAAGCCACTCGCCAACACGCGGATGGGTCCGCCGCTCATGCACGAGTCCGGCGAGATAGGTCATTTGTTCGGCGCGATAATCGCCCGACGCCGCTGGCATCATCGTCCGCTCGTCCCAACCGAGAAGTGACTCGATGGAGACCAGCAGAGCGACTTCGCGGGCATCACGACAGAGAGATTCGTAGATGGGGTGGGACATGAGGGGTGGGCTATTGATTTGAAGTGATGACGTGTGTGCTTACGACCGTAGTCGGGAATGTCTGGAAGAGCAATGGAATTGGCGACCAAATAACCCAATGAACGTAGAAAAGCATACGATAAAACCAGTCCATAAATGGCGAACGTATTCTTCTCGCGGCGATCTTCCGGGGGAATTGCTTTTTTTTGAATTTTGCCGACTCATACGCATTTTTTAGATCCGTAAAACTGTCAAACGGAAACGTGAGCGGACCGAACGGATCGGAATTCGTAACCTCGGCTCGCAGTTTCGAAATGCCGATTGAGACAATGCCAAAAGGAATCGCGACGATAAACAACTGTTTTCCCCAGCCGAAGTTCCAAGCGAAAAACACAAAGCCCAACAGAGCAATGGCCGCGACCGCCTGCGACCATGACCAACGGCGGGAGCGTCGAGTCTCAACAATGCTGTCCGATTCGAGCAGCAAGAGTAGCCGTTGAAAATAGTCCCATTCCGGTTTTGAAAGTGCGAATATCTGGTCATCGCAGCAGTCAAGGTCGTACCATATCGATGCAATTTTCGTAACGATCTGGACCGCCGAGTCCGTTGACGAACGATATTCGTCAAGTTGTTTCGCGAATTCGAATGCCGTATCCTGCTCGTCGAGGAATCGTCGAATGACGGCGGCCAATCCAGCGCGCTGATCGCGATCAACCATTGGCGTTGACGCAAATGGTCGCACGTAAGGAGCATCGTGAGAGTTGAGTGGCATAGCCCATCCATCCTATATTTGGTGCATCCTAACACACCCGCGAATTCGCCCGCCCCATTGTAGTCGTTCGCAATGGGCGTGCAACGCTTACGCTGCGCGGGCATGACCAACGAGGGTCTTGGCGGACGGAAATCTTCGATTTGTGCAAAGATCGTCGCCAGCTTAGCGGTCGTGTGTGCAGAACCAAGAATGTGGAGGGTGAATGTGAGGGTGTGGTAAAGGCAACTTTGTCGCAGAGATACAATTGAGCAACGCGGAGGGGCACTTCACGACGCAATCTCGTCCCGTTTTTGTTTCTCACCCGGTTCTCTTCGCTGTGTTCACTCGTATCGCAGTAACTCCTGCCTTCGTTTTAGGACGAAACCGATGAATCCGATGGATCATTATAGTCGCCGTACTTCCTCGCGAAGCTTTTCGAGTAATGGTCGAGAACCGTGCCGATCGCACCAGCCCTCGACATAGGGCCAATCGATGGCATCCCCCTGAACAGCCATGACGCTGCGAACATCCGACAAGTCATTCGTGCGGTGGGCTAAATTCAACCCGTTGAGTTTGGACACCAAAACGTCTTCCGCTGTTATGGCCCGTACCATAAAAATTGCAACATTGCGATTGACCTGAGTTGAGTTTTTGGCGACAAATCGTCGATCATGAGCGACAGGTCGCATTTACCG
>JAYUFG010000233.1:0-5476 GCA_043738845.1 Planctomycetaceae bacterium | reverse complement strand
CGAATTGAGTGCGCCCAGCGTGAAGCAGCACTTGGCGGCGATTAGGATGCTATTCGATTATCTGGTCGTCGGGCAGGGGATCGCGTTTAATCCGGCCGCCTCGGTTCGCGGCCCGAAGCACGTCGTACATCGCGGCAAGACGCCGGTGCTGATGCCCGATCAGGCGAGACAACTCCTCGATTCGATTGATCCATCGACTTTTAGCGGACTCCGCGACCGGGCGATGATTGGAACGATGGTGTTTAGCTTCGCGAGAGTTTCGGCATTGATTGGCATGAACGTCCAGGATTATTACGCGGACGGAAAAAGATGGTGGTTGCGATTGCACGAAAAAGGGGGCAGGTTCCACGAAGTTCCGGCCCATCACTTGGCGGAGCAATATCTCGATGATTACATCGCCGCCACGGGGATCGGTGCCGATCCAAAGGGGCCGCTCTTTCGCTCGCTTGATCGTCGGCACCAACTGACCGACCGGCGCATTCATCGCCGCGAAGTCCTGGCGATGGTGAAACGTCGCGCCAGTAAAGCCGACATCCCCGACCGAATTGGCTGCCATTCCTTTCGGGCAACCGGAATCACGGCCTACCTATTGAACGGCGGAACGCTCGAACACGCCCAGCAAATCGCTGCGCACTCGTCGCCGAAAACGACGAAACTTTACGACCGCACGAACGACGAAATCACGCTTGATGAGATTGAGCGGATATTGATTTAGATCAGCCCGCGTTAAGGTCCGGTGTCAATAGGTGATCCAGATACGCACGTAACCAACCGATCATAATGTTGTTGATCCGTGGCCCTCATTAAGGCGAGGATGTCGATCATGACCGCCTTTGATTCCGACAAAATGGTAAGGTCGTCCTCAACGTCGGAAATTGAATCGCTATGTGCATTAGTCTGTAAATATCGGTAAATGCGTGCCTTTCTTACATCGTCGAAATCAAGCGAAAACAAACGCGCATCAAGGCTATGTTCGTCCGGGACTCGAAACGCCAAGAATGTTTCGAGAACCCGCCTCGCAACAACCGGCGCGAGGAAATATTGATCAATGCTCGTCGCGTTAGGCGACGTTGCAATGTGGTGAATTCGAGAAAACAAATAGTGGTATTCCGATTCATTATCTCGGAGTAACGGATCAAGTACGTGTATTGCCGAGGCGCGGCCATTCGCATGGCTATAAGATGATGCTCGGCTACGCCTTGAGCCGAGGCTGGACCGTTCAAGCGAAGGACTCCGGCTCCGGTACATGGCACCTAGAGGCAAACGAACGAATCATCGGCATACACCGAGAAAAAATACGGGACACGAGCTTAGGGGGAAATAGCCCAGGCGATACCTACGCCTCCACAAAAGCCGTCGCAGAACGGCTAATGGCGGCACTCCGGCAAATCTGGACGAATGATCACCCGGACCGCTCGGCACAACTCAAGCTCGACCTACTATTCAAAGAAAAGGACTTTGTTCATCAGTCCACGGCCGGACAATGGTACACGATGTTCCAAGGTTTCTTGATGACTTCGTTCATTGGCTCCGGAATTGAGAAAGTCGAAAACGCATGGGTCGGTTCAACAACCCTCGGTGAAAAACTGGGCACATGGGATCGGGTCAAACTGGCGACAATAGGCAGCGTGGAAACGCTGCTGCTGGCAGTACCAGCGGCTAAGGGCATCACTGCCATCGGCGGAAAACTCGGCGCGTCCGCTCTCGTGAGTACATCCGTTGCGAGAGTCATGACCGCAGATTTACTCGGCGGCTTTGGTGAGGCCGCATTAGAACGAATCGCGAGTACGACCGCCGGAAAAGCCTTCCTGAAAGCCTATGCGAGAGTGTATGATTCACCCATCAACATTGCTCTCGCAGGAGAAAAAAAGAATTTAGGAGCGTTGCTTGATAGCATGACAGCGGCATCTAGCCGAGAAGTGATCGCAGCGGACGCGACGGAGTATGCGGCACGACGAGTGGTTGTTGCACAAGGCGCGAAAGCGGAATATGAAGCCGCAAAAACAATAAGAATAATTCAAAAAGGCGAAAAAGTTAAGGACTTACTTCACGAGTGCGCCCAATTGACGTTTGAGTCGGGAAACGAACACGGAATAGTGTCCTTGTTGTCCGGCGAACGTCACCTTGTTGTTGGTGGTGCTGACGGCATTAACCTCTCGGAAACATTTGGAGATCAGTTGCGACGGGTAATTTTACATACGCACCCAAAACCAAGCGGACCCTCGGCCGTCGACTTTACCATGCTTGAGAGTCTAGAACAAAAGTCATCGTGGATTTATGAGCTTTTCGGTGGTGGATTAACTAAATACTGGAGAAAATAAATTATGGCGATAATTATGTTTGGAAAGACGACTTGTGGGATTTGCGATAGGGTCGTAAGCGCGGGCGAACCGATAAAGAGCTTTCCAGCGTTTCTAAAACAAACACACACGCTGGCAAAGTTTTCCGACGGTGTATTCCATGCCGAATGTTACGACAAATGTCCCGAACGAGATGCCGTTAATGAAATTTACGGTAGGTTTCGAGCGATCTGGGATTCGCGTCCGAGAAACCTTACGTCCCTGGAGCAAATGGAAGCGTGGGGAATTGAGGCTTTTCGTGATTTTGAGTGAATTTAGGAATGCCCTGAGAGCCGCCGCAACCATTCGCGCCCGGCTGTCCTTTCGCGGCCATGTTAATGATTGTGAACTACGACGACCTCGGCCCGATCCCGTTGACCGACGGCCGCCAGGTGCAACTCTACACGCTCATTCCCCTTTATCCCGAAGAGCGCAAATTAGAAATGGACAAAGGTCTGCCCGCCCTGTTTCAAGGACTCGACCGTCACAAAATCGGCAAAGTTGTGGATCTAAAACGGCCGAATGTGGCGACTGGGTAAGAAGACGGGGCAAAACCTCGTGGCCGTGCGTGGATTCCGATAAGGCCAGAACCAAACAGGTTTCATCGCATAAACCTTCATTTTCCTGTGGATTTTGGCTCCGGAGGCGTTTCGTAAGCTATCCTTTCTATGGTCGGCGGGAGGAATCGTATTGCCCGTTCGCCACCGTGAATGTTGTTTTCGCAACATGAAAGTGTTGATGTCGAACCTGGAAGGGACGTGCGATGGGTGGCCGTGAAAAATGCGTCGTGTTGGTGCCTGCCAATTTTGGCGTTGAGCCGGACTGCGAACGGTCGCTGATGAAACTCGAACGGCAAGGTTATCCCGTCTGGCGGGTGCCTGGCTTCTCCGCCATTGACCAGTGCCGCAATCAAATCGCGACCGACGCACTTGCTCAGGGTTTTGACGAACTCTTTTGGCTTGATGCCGATACCGACTTTCCGCCGGAGTCGCTCGATCAACTTCGCTCCCACAATCTGCCCCTCGTGTCGGGCATTTATCCCAAAAAGGGAAAACGGGCACTCGCATCGCGGTTGTTGCCAGACACGACAGAGGTCGTCTTCGGGGCGGCGGGCGGACTGATGGAAATTCTGTACGCAGCGACCGGCTTCTTGCTCACGCGCCGCGAAGTTTACGAAACGATCCAACGGCATTGGAACTTGCCGGTCTGCAATGAACAATTTGGAAAGGCGAGCGTTCCGTACTTTATGCCACTGGTGATCGACAGCGACAAGGGACCGTGGTATTTGGCCGACGATTTCGCTTTTTCGCACCGTGCCCGCACGGCGGGTTATAAAATCTACGCCGACACAACGATCCGCCTGGGACACATCGGCCGTTACGCCTATACATGGGAAGACGCGGGCGGTAGCAACCCTCGCTTTGCAAATTACACGTTCAAGGTGTGCTGAGCGAAGCGGACGGAATTGCGTCATCTATTCGTAGGACGTTTCGGTTAGGCGACCCGGAAACTCATTTTCGCATGATCGAAATGGAGTTCCACTCGTCCCGTCGGGCCATTTCGATTCTTGCGGACGTAGAGGTCGGTGGCACCGGCGTGGGCCACATCTTCATTGTAGGCACTTTCGCGGTAGAGCATGACCACACTGTCGGCGTCCTGCTCGATGGAACCGGAGTCGCGTAGATCGGCAAGAATGGGAATGGGCGGACTTCGTTGCTCGACAGAGCGCGAAAGTTGCGACAGGGCGATAATCGGACACCCCAGTTCGCGGGCCAGATTTTTGAGTGACCGGCTGATGTGACTGACTTGCTGCGTGCGGTTCTCGCCACTGGCACGGTCCGTGACTTCGATCAATTGCAGATAGTCGATCACGAGTAAATCGAGGCCGAATTCCATCTGTTGGCGGCGGGCCTTGCTACGAAGATTGGCAATGGTCGTGTCGGGATCGTCGTCAATATAAATGGGGTGGTTACGCAGCCCATCGAAGATTTTTCCCATCCGCTCAAAATCGGCCTGTGTGAGATCGCCTTTTTTGAGTTTCCAGGTCTCGATGCCGAGCATCCCGGCGATGATCCGATCCATCAATTCCTGCTTGGCCATTTCCAGACTGAACACGGCCACTTGCTTCCCTTGCTCGGCGGCGACATGACGGGCGATGTCGAGTGCGAGACTCGTCTTGCCCATGCTGGGTCGGGCGGCGATGACCATGAGGTGCCCGGCCGTCAGTCCCGTCAGCAGTTGATCGAGCGACGGGAAGCCGGTTCGCAGCCCAAACAGAGCCGTCTTGTCCGTCGCATCGTGCAAGAGGGAGTAACGCTCGTAACTTTCGGCCCCGATGTCGGCGATATGCTGCGGCTTGCTGGTGTTCGAATGACGACTTAGGGCAAGCAATTCTTGCTCCGCCCGCTCGATGGCTTCCTCGGCCGGAATTTCTTCTGCGCTGGCAAGTGTCGTCATCTTCTGCCCCACGTCGATCAGACGGCGATAGAGCGATTTTTCGCGGATGATCCGCGCGTAAGCACCGGCGTTTGATGAGGTGGGTACACTGGAAGCCAGTTGTGCCAAGAACGCGGCCCCACCGGTTGTTCGCAAGTCCTCGTGGTCTTTCATTTCGTCACAGAGCGTTACGAAATCGACGGGCACGTGCCGCTCCTGCAATGCGAGCATCGCCTTGTAGATGGCGCGGTGGAGTGGGTCATGAAAGTCGGCGGGTTTCAATTCGTTGGCAACGTCGGCAAGTTTGTCTGGATCGAGCAACAACGCCCCCAACGTGTTGCGTTCGGCTTCGACGCTATGCGGCGGTGAGGCGAAGAGGGGAGCGGGCATACGAGACAATTATTGGTAGGAAGCAGTCAAGTGTGGCTTATGCAAGCGACTTGTTCAGGTTGCCCGACATCGGGCAGTTATCCCAGGTCATCTATCAGGCGGTCTTGGATGTCCTTGCGATTCACCAATTGTTGGATCGCCGTCCAGAACGCCTTGGCCCCGCCCCGGCGTTGCCATTCCTGGGGCGTGAGTCCCGTCGAGATATAGGCAATGGGCAACTCTTCATCCTGAATGGAAAGAACAAAGTTGCGGGGACGGCCAATGCCTTGCACGGGTTTATCCGGTTTGCCGGGCTGTCCAAACGCGGCGAT
>JAYUFG010000232.1:0-2068 GCA_043738845.1 Planctomycetaceae bacterium | reverse complement strand
CGCTCAATTGTTCGGCCGTGGCGCAATGGCTCAACGAACAGCAGGTTGCTGTGGGGCCGTATTGTCGACGGAAAACCTGGAACGGTGCCATGGTGCGAAAGTTTTTTGGCAATCCCGTCCTCAAGGGAACTCCGCATCGTGGCACCAAACATACGGTCAAGTGTAACGAAGATGGTCGCCGCAAGTCGGTGGCGAATCCCGACGGTCCAGTGTATCGCGACTGTCCCCACCTGGGATTCTTCGAGCCTGCGGAATTCGACGAACTGAACGCCCGGCTCAAAAACCGCAACGCACGGCATAAACGTCCCCACCAGAATGGGAAAGACCCGCTGCATCATTTGCCACGGAAACGATCTCGCTTTCCGGGACAGCACGCCCGCTGCCACTATTGTGGTCGACATTATGTGTGGGGTGGAAACGGCTTGGCGGATCATTTGATGTGCAGCGGGGCGCGGGAGTGGATCTGTTGGAATTCGATCGGTTTCGACGGCCCGTTGGCCACTCAGCGGCTGTCGAACGCCATAACCGATCGGCTGTTTCAACTACAAGGCTTTGACGCGCAATACCGCGACTTGATTGCCCAAGCTGGACAAGACCGTATGAGCGGCGCGGATGAGCGTTGGAGACGTCTGCACGCCGAAACGAACAGCTTGGCGACTCAAAGGGAAAATCTCGTCAACGCAGTTGCCGCTGTCGGACCGAAGCCAATGCTGTTGGAGCGAATTGAGGAACTTGCATCGGCAGAGCGCCGTCTCCATTTGGAGCGGACTGCCTTGGACCGGTTGACACAACAGACCGTCGTGATCCCCAACTCGACTGCGGAACTGCGGCAGATGTTCGAGGACGCGATCTCGAATCTGTCCACGAGCTCGTTCGAGTTCAGCGACCTGCTCCGGCCCATCGTGTCGGAGTTCCGAGTGTATTTGGTGCGATTATGTGACGGCGGCCACCTTCTTCCACGGGCGCATGTCAAATTGAACCTCGACGGAATTGCTCCCGACGTGAGGTTCATCCCCGGAGCGTCGGAATTGTTAACCTGCGAATTGACGTTGAATTTGTTTGATCCGCCGCAGCGTGAACGGATTCGGGAAGAGGCTGTGGCTTTAGCAGCCCAAGGGTGTACGTCCAAGGCGATTGCCCGTCTGATTCGAGAACGCCCTACCGCACCGGCGGTGATTAACGCCCTAAATCTTCATCGGCAGATGAAGTCGCTGGGACTGACCTCGCCCTATCGGACATTAACTGAACCACCTTCCGACTATTTGAAGTTGCGACGCCATCAAAACGCTAGATACGTTTTCCGAACGATGGAGGGTTACGTCCCACCGTCGTTTTGACCCCGTTTGATTGCCAATCGATTCGTTCCACGACCCTGACCATTCGGTCAGGGTTATTTTTTGCGCTCATCACAAATGGAAGGATCACGCCGATGAAAACACGTACACCCGAGACACCACAGCCTGAGCCAGCATCCGTCAACTGTTCCGATCCGATTCTACCGGGCACGCGCCTCTACGAGTTGGTCCGTTACGTTACGACCGTCGTCGCCCTGGGCTTGCCATGCTCGCCGCCCAATCTCGCTGATGCGGAATCTCCGTCCGACCAGGTAACCCCTGATCCTTAAAGCTCGACGAAAATCGTGATCGAGCGTTGCCCAGAGACCAACCGCAATTCGCCCGGAAGTTGCATTACCGACGGTGCTGAAAATAAATTTACCATCCAACATTTATCAAACCACAACGGGAGAACAATTGTGTCCCATATCGTAAAAATTCAAACTCAGGTTCGCGACCCGGTTGCGATCCGGGCGGCCTGCCAGCGTTTGAAGTTGGCGGAACCAGTTCATGAAACGGTCAGGCTGTTTAGCAGCCATGCGACCGGTTGGGCCGTGACGTTGCCGGGCTGGAGTTATCCGGTCGTCTGTGACGTGACCACGGGCGACGTGAAGTTTGATAACTTTCAGGGCCATTGGGGTAGCCCGCAAGAACTCGATAGGTTCTTGCACGCGTATGCGGTGGAAAAAGCCCGTATCGAGGCGAGACGACAGGGGCACACGGTCACGGAACAA
>JAYUFG010000231.1:0-5489 GCA_043738845.1 Planctomycetaceae bacterium | reverse complement strand
TTCCCTCCGCCCAAATAGGACAAATCATGTTGGGATCGTCCCAGGACGTTTTCATCAACTCATCCAGCCGAAATCCCGACTCCCGTAGTCCCCGCAGGGTGTATTTCCAAGACGGTGCCGCTTCCGGCCGGTAGTGTCCTAATCCGTGTTGCTGAACAAAAACCGGATGTTGGCATGGGTTATTTAAGGCGGCGAGGTGCAATTAAACACCCTGGCCTCCTGATGTTCCATTGACCTCCAATTACCACTGGCAAGAGTCGTGCGGCAGCAATAGATATTTTTCCGTTGTGATTAGCTGGTATAAGTTTTTCATTAAGAACATCATAAATTAGTCGCTGCGTCTCGCTAGGCTCCGGTAGCTGACGAACGATTATCTTCCCCTTTGCCATTCGCACTAGATGTTCGTCACAGCTATAAATCGCAGTCGCCCCAGCAGCGATAGAACAAGCAAGAACGTAGACATCGGCCTTAATCATCTGTCGAGATATGCTGTATTCTTTTGCAAGCGATTTTAGGGCATCCATGTCATATTGGAGGTCCGCTGCAATCGCTGCCGCCTTAGCGTCTAGCGGCGCGATTATGAAGGACTTCTCAAAAAGGGCGATACTTTTCGCTCGTTGTTCTGCGGGTAATTTGACGAGATATTCCGCTAGCGAAGGAGCCGGGATGATAATTCGCTCGTGGTCATCGCGACATTGTTTGAAAAATGCCGTTGCACGAGGAATCATATCGGACCGATTTTGGGTGGCCTCGCGCTTGATTCCCCAGATCAAAATCATGCTATCAATGCTGATCGCCATAAGTCATTCTGCCCGCATTTCTGCGATATATTCGTCCGGGTCAATGTTACTCCAAACGCCACTCGCAATTTCGGCAAGGGCAGCCAATGTTTCTACAACGTCAGACGCATCAGAATAAGTAGTTATTTTCTGGATTTTGAAGTCAAAGATGCTCCACGTTCCTGCAATCCAAGATGCAATCCCCTCAACGGAAACGGTCTTATAGAGTAACTTCGCCAAGTGAACAGCGAGATTTTGATCGGCAACATCCGCAGTGATTCGCGAGTTGTCAAAAAGACGTAGCTGAGCCGTTGGGTCGTCGCCACCGACTCGAAGAAGTGTTCCGCTTAGCGTAGTATAGCCTTCAATTAGCGCATCGGCAAAAAACTCTGTTGACGGCGAGATTTGCGCCGTTGGAAGACCATTTGGACTAGAAATAGACAGCGTACAGCTAAATTGCCTTGCTTTTTTCTGAAGTGCAAAAACGGAGTCGCGAGCGCGTTTTGGAAGCAAAGAGAGATCGCGACTAGCAACTGCTCGCGTGAATCTAATGGCCGAATTGTACCCGCGATCAGGTATTTCAAGAACGCAATCCGCGCTACCTTCCGTGATCGCCGTCAAAAAAATTTCGGCATCTGCCGTTGGTATTCCATCGCTTTCAGCAGTTGTCGAAATACCTTGGTCAAGAGATTTTAGAAATGCGAACAGGTCCGCAACCCGAAGTGTATTCGGGCGGATGTTAGCTCCGTCGATCTTAAATTGAAAGGGATGATTCATTGTTTGCGAACCCCATTCCATTTTACGTGTCAGGAATGAAATAGCTACTCTAATTCCGCCAATTACGCAAGACTCTTTCCCATTCACACCGGGAGAGTTGCCCGCGCCTTGGTGGCGCAGCGGTCTTATAATCCGTCGCAGGGTCGGCTAGTGCCGTAGGGTTCGATTCCCCCTCTCTCCGCTAGGCGATATTTTTTCGCCTTAATAAGCCCCTGATTGCCTCAGTGACAGCCTTGGACCGATTCCAGCCCTCGGATTCGGCTATTCGATCCAGTCCCACTACGAGACTTTCAGGAACGCTTGCTACCACAGTAACGCTATGACCTTCTGGACTTGGCTTTCGCCCGGCACCCTCACGGCGACCGCCATGCACTGGTTTAGCTTTTTGTGCCATTTCGTACAATCCTTGAATTATTTATAGACAATCATATTGACACCGTCGATTGATTTATTATAATGAATTCAAGTCGATAAGGCAAGTCCAATAAAAAACCCGTCGTAACCCTGACAGGCTACGGCGGGCGAAGTACAACCGAGCTTTCGCTAGGCTGACCCAGTAAGTCCATTCTAGCGAACGGCTCCAAAAAATGGGAGTCCGTTTCAATGGTAGTTTCCGCTTGCACCCACGATTGTTACAAAAAATTTGGCAAGGACCGCAAAGGCAATCAACGCTATCGCTGCGCACTCTGCGGGAAAACTTGGCAGGATGAACAGCCGGAAACCGTTGGCCCGACACGAGTTTCAACGGAAACCGCCAAACTGGTTCTCCGGCTCTTGGTCGAAGGTAACTCGGTCCGAAGCACTGAACGGATTACGGGCGTTCACCGCAACACGATTTGCACGATCTTGGTTCTGTTCGGCAATGCCTGCCAAAAGTTCCTGGACGCCAGCATGAAGAACCTGACGTTGAGCCATTTGCAATTCGATGAGCAATGGACCTATGTAGCCAAGAAACAGTCACGTCTCACCACGACCGAGCGGGCCGAATGTTGCGACAAGGGAGACATTTACCTTTGGACGTGCATCGACCAGAAAACGAAGCTCATGCCGTCGTTCCTGATCGGCAAGCGATCTGCCGACAACGCCCGACGTTTTATGATGGACGTAGCGGGCCGGTTGATCTTCCCAAAACCATTTGAGGCCGACAACCACGCCTACAAGCTCGGCAGCTATCGAACCATCATCCAAATCAGCACGGACGGATTCGCGGCCTACCCCGAAGCGGTCGATCTGGCCTTTGGCCCCTACGTCAAATACGGCACGATCATCAAGGAATACAAGAACGCCAACATGAACTACACGCCGTCCGAAATGGTTGGTGCGAAGCGAACCGGCATCAAGGGGATAGGGGACAACCAAAAACAAACGATAAACACGAGCCACGTCGAGCGGCTCAATGGAACGCAACGGCTGTTCCTCAAACGGCTGAATCGGCTCACTTATTGCTTTTCCAAGAAGCTGGAAAACTTGGAAGCGGCTTTCGCAATGTTCGCGGCCTATTACAATTATTGTTGGCAGACCCGAAAGCCGGGCAAGAGCGGCAGTAAGCGGGACACCGCCTGCATGATGGCCGGGTTGGCCAACCATGTTTGGAGTTTCGACGAACTTTTTGAGGCGGTTTGGAAGGCCCCTTGATTATCACATTCAGCGGGCTAGAATGCTCTTGCTTAGATTCACTTGAGGCCCGCCGATTCCTTGCGGTTCGGTGGGCCTCATTCTTTTCGGGCTTGCCTGAACGCCTGCTCACGCATATATTGGCGATAGCAGTGCTGGCATTTGAGCCAAAGTGAATCTAAGCAATCCACTCTGGGCATTCTGCCTTCCGCACCGCAACCAAACGCCGACAAAAATGGGTCGCACGACTTCGTGCGATCATTTGGCGTTCCGCCGCCCGATAAACCCGACCTGGGCGGATTCACGGATTGGCTGTTCGGAATGGATACCATTAGGGAGACTTATTATGTCAACCGGAAAGAAAGCTGCCCACGATGCCGGCAAGCTATTGCGTTCGCCGCGCAGTAGCAAGCCGGTCAAAACCGTGGCAGCGTCGGACCTGCGACAGACACGCAAGAAGTAACAGGTCCGCAGACATCGACCATCGAGATTAGTCTCGATTTGGTCACTCGTTGTAAAACATTGTACGATAGTCGTGCAATAGCGATCATCCGGATTTTTTGACCGGATGATCGTTTTTTTCAGCAACACACTTTTAGACACTACCTTCCGGCCCGACCACTTGCCCTGTGACGTCCAGCATCGCCTGGAATTCGTCCGGCTTGAGCGGCCGACCCTTCATAACCTTCGACTTACCAACCTTCAGTCGCTTGAACCGAGTGGGTTCAGGAAGCCAGCCTTGCAAGTAGGCCCAGCGGAGTGCGGCCAGCACGGTGCCCATTGTGGTTCGCACCGTGTGTTTCGACCGTTGGCGTTCATTTACGCTTTCGGCACCGGCCAACAAGCCCGCCTGAAGGCGATGGAGCGTCACCGTGTCGGCCATGTCGCCAAGGGTTTTCGGCTTCACGATCCGCGCGGCGATGTCCAGTCGACTTTCGGCGTGCATCACGGAACTCTTTCGGAGCGTCACAAGTTGCAGGGTCCGGTACAATTCCCTGAAATCCTCCCACGACATGTCGGGATTGTAACCCTGAGTTATCTTCTTGTTATTCGGCGGATCAATCGGAATTCCCAGTAGCAATTTGGCTTCCAGCTTGGCCTTCTGCTGCTCCGCCTCCGCTTCGTCGTACACCCCCGTCGAAATCCGTACTTCGCGCTTTTGATCGGGGTCCATGAATCGAAGCTGATACGGTCGCCCCTTTGGCCGAGCGATTCGGATCTTTGGCAGAGCACGGGTTGACAAAGTTTTCTTTTTCATGTTGCCTTAGCTTAGGACTCACGGTTCAGTTCAATCACGGCCACTCTTTTAGGCCACAACGACGTGACGATTAACCGCCCACCACATCGTTACCCCGATGAATTTTCATCGACTGTTACTCGTTGCCCTTTTCGGCGGTCACGTAGGCGATCCAATCGGATCCCAGGATGAATGCCCGCCCGTTGCGGCGATGAACGCGAAAGCCCTCCCGGCGCGCTTCTCGAATCAAAGCGTCGCTTATGCCCAAACACGTCTTGAACGCGACCAACGTGTACAGTGCGTTGGGATAAATGATTCCGCTCGTCTCTTTTGTAGTTTGATTCTGGCTCTTCATCTTGTTGACTCCATGGCTTGAGAAGGGTAAATTGATCTGGAGATACGTTGCTCTCAGCGGTTTGCTTCGCCGCTATCCGATCTTGCAGTAACTCCAACGTGTCAGTTCAATCGCTCATTATAAGGGCACTCTGAAAATTGCCCCCGATTTCGTCACGGCCGACACTGGCGAAATTCGACCTATAGACGCCCCTTGGAAAATCCAGGCACTCGGCCAACTTTTGCAATTGGGCTTGACAACCCTTTTTCAGAATTCGACATTTCACTTGGCATTGACGGCCGACGAGACCGTACGACAAGCACGTCAGAACGCTGGCTTTGCATCGGACAGGTACCCACCGATGGTCCTCAGTGACGGATCATCCCGTCCGGTTTCGGGAGATCTTCCTGATGTAGCGTTTTGATAGCTGACCGCCAGATTGCAGAACGCCATTTTGAATTTTCACTGGTCGATAACCAATGAAATCGCCACAGATTTTGCAAACGGTCCGAATTTGTCCGTTGCGGGGCGGCTCATCGGCCCAATTCTCTGAATGAGAATGGCAGTGATCTCGTTTGGTCGGCTCGATGCCCCACGCGGCGAAGATTTTATTGAGGATGTTTTTCTTCGATTTCGGCGAATGGGGCTTGCGGATCACAATTTTCTCCGAAGTAGAAGGCGACAATTTCCTTACCCCGGTCTGTCACGCCGTTCGGTGGCCGACAAATTGAACCGGCCTCGTACACTG
>JAYUFG010000230.1:0-2074 GCA_043738845.1 Planctomycetaceae bacterium | reverse complement strand
ATTCGTGGTCATCCGTGACCTCCTGGTTCAGACCCCCGGCCAAAGCAGCGAAGTCATAGCACAAAACGACTTACGAAGAAAGTGCGCTGTAGTGTTAGGAACGGCCCCCTTCTATGCAATCCGCTGAGGCTGGGGCATTTTAGATAAATGTTTTGGTAACTACTTCTGACCACGTAGGTCGAAGCACTTGAGCGTTTGCGTATCGCGAACGAAGTACAGCCCGTTCGACAGGGCGGGCAACGCCCGAGTAAGCGTGTTGAGAACCTTCGCTTTTGCGATCGGCCGAAATGCCTCGGCCGTCGGTCGAGCAACGATCAGTTCGCCATCGGTCCTTTGAATGAGGAGCTTGTCGTCGGCCACAATAAACGTCGCCATCCCAAAATCTTTTTCGATCCAGGCGACTTTGCCCGTTGTGGGAGCGATGCACCGCAACTCGGCCACTCCGACATCGTCGCGGCCATGAATTCCGTATACGAAACCGTTGTGCAAGACGGGCGAAGGATATTGACTGCTGAGGGTGTCATCGTTTTCCCACACCGTCTCGACGCTGGTGTCGGTAAATTTCGCCCAGACCGCACCAACGCCGTAATTCGCGGTGAGAAACAACCGATCATCGACCAGTAACGGAGAGGCGGCGTTGACCGTTGGTCCCCGTTTGCCAAATGGAAATTGAAAGCGAACTTCGCCCTTGGCCGGGTTCAGCGACAGGACGTTCAGCCGCGTGATGAAAATCACATGCGACACGCCGTTGCGTTGAACAAGAATCGGCGACGAATAACTCGCCTGTTCGTTGCCCATCTTCCACACGGTCTCGCCATCTTTCAAAGAGAACGCAACGATGCCCGACCCCGCTTCACCGCCGACGTTCATCAGCAGGTTTTCGCCAACGACGATTGGCGTACTGCCGATGCCGAAGTATCCGGCCGGGGCATGAAAATCTTTGAGCAGCGCGCGGGACCACAACTCCTTGCCCGTATCCAACGCGACGCAATGCAAACCGCCGTCGTTGCCGACGAGAATCACACGGTCGTTGTGAATGAGCGGGGTACAGGCTGGCTCTTTGGACCGACTGGGAAATGGGGTCGCCCACAGGGGCTTGCCTGTTTGGGCGTCGAGCCCTTCAACAACGTCGTCATTGTTCACATGATGCCAGAGTATCAATTTTGATCCTACGACGGCGACGCCCGCATTGCCGGGCCCAACTTCTCGCTGCCACAATTCGGCTGGCCCGTTCTTGGGCCAGTCGGTCGAGATTTTTTCTTGTTCGGCTTGGCCATTTCGTTGTGGGCCGAGAATCTGCGGCCAGTCGCCAGCGTGCAGTATATTCACGGCAGTTAGCATCCATAGCGAGGAAATCAAAACGCCCAAGTTCCAACGAGATGGATGGAAAACCATGATTAAAACCTTTGTTTGAAACGGGCGTTTGGGAGAGGCTTGCATAGTCCCTATCATACGTGTTTTCCGGTTGGCTCCACAACCGGGAAGCATTCGCGGCGAAAGGCGCGCTCGGGCCGTAAAGTTTGTAAATGAATTGGACCCTACATGTACCGATTTCACCCCCTTTTAACGGGCGATAAATCTGTCAGAATATGGGGCATTCGACTATCGTCGGTTGGAATGCGACGATTGATTTTCAACCAATTCATATTTCCCACATTTTCGACTATAGGGAGTTTTAAGCATGGGACGTCCGGTTACGCTATTCACGGGCCAATGGGCTGATTTGAAGTTGGAAGACATGGCTCGTAAGGCGGGCGAGTTTGGCTACGACGGGATCGAACTTGCCTGCTGGGGCGATCACTTTGATGTTCAAAAGGCTATGACCGACAAGAACTATTGCAACACCCGCCGCGAAGTTTTGGAGCGTAACGACCTGCAAGTCTTCGCGATCAGCAATCACTTGGTCGGACAAGCCGTCCTCGACATCATCGACGAGCGGCACAAGTCGATTCTGCCGCCTCACGTGTGGGGTGACGGAAATCCGGAGGGCGTGAATAAGCGAGCTATCGAGGAAATGAAAAACACGGCCCGCGCGGCGCAAAAATTTGGCGTCGGTGTGGTCAACGGCTTCACC
>JAYUFG010000229.1:0-14731 GCA_043738845.1 Planctomycetaceae bacterium | reverse complement strand
TCCGAACCGCGAAATCTCCAGTAGCAGCATCACGATGTTTGCGCATGGGCATCGCCACGGTGCGGAAAGCCTCGCCTGGAGTCCCGACAATCAACGGTTACTGATCGGAGGTCGCGGAACTCGGGCCGCCGATTTTTCGGTTTGGAACACGTCCGTTCCGGACAAGCCGGTGCTGGTTAAGAAACTGGACGTCAGCGGCGTGACGAACGCCATCGCCTGGTCGCCGGATGGAAAAACATTCATTCGCTCGTGGAGTGCTTTCCTGTCCCAGCCGCACGGTTTTGACTCGTACGATCGGGATGGAACGCCCATCAAAAAATGGATGTACGACGACCTCAAACCCAATTGCAGCTCGAAATGTCAATCGGCTTCGGTTCAGTTTCTCAGTAACGACTCGATCCTACTTTCTAGTTGTGATCGCGCGACGGCGATGGGCGAGGCAGCCACGAGCGTTCGCTTCAATTTGAAAACCGGTGCCTCGGAAACGCTTTACTCGGAAGCGGCTTACTCGTTTTATCCCGCCTTCGGCGCCGTTTCGCCCGACCGCACGTTGGGCACTATCGCCGTTTCGATGGGTTTGGAAGCCGTCATTTACCGCCTGTCCGATGGCAAAGTCGTGACCCGTTGCGGAGCGCAAAACCCGTTTCCATCGCAGGTCGGTTGGTCGCTTGCCGGCAAACCGTCTGGCATCGCCTGGGCCGAGGAACTGCGGCATGCGAAAAGGAACACGCATCCCGAAGATCTCCGTTTCGGCTTCGATTTATCGAAAATGGAGCCTGTCGCGGATTACGTGGCGGCGGACTATGCCGTGGCTCGCGCGACGAGCGGCGACTGGTCCTATGAACTGGGCGGCGATAAACCGGGCGACCTCGTCATCAAACGCGCGGGGGCGGCCACCGCGACCATCCGTGGCGTTAAATTATTTCGCGCAATCACCTTCATTCCGCGGGGAGACCAAGATCCGTTGGTCGCCGGTTTTTCCTGCAGCAATCTCACCACCCATTCTTCGCTCGCGGTGCATAAAGTCGATGGCACGATGATTGCCCAATTGCAGTTTAGGGGTACCTCTTGTAAGGACTTGGCCGCCTCGCCCGACGGAAAGTACTTTATTGCCGCCACCGGCACCCCTCGGCTTTCGATCTATCGGACCGACGGCGAAAAGTCTCCGCTGCTGTCGTTTGCGCGGGTCAACGGCGAATGGCTGCTGTGGAGTCCCGAAGGATACTACGCGGCCAGTCCCGGCGGCGAGAAGATGATCGGCTGGGCGGTCAACAACGGGCCGAATAAGCTGGTTACGTTTTATCCGGCCGACAAGTTCGCTAAGGTTTTTCATCGACCCGATCTGCTGACGAAAGCCCTTGAACTCGGCTCGATGGACTTGGCGCTTAAGCAAAGCGGTACGCGCGGGGCCGACATCGAATCGCTGCTGCCGCCAGAAGCCGAACTCAAACTGATTCAACAAACCGGGACGACAGTGCAACTGCACGCCACGAGCAAAGCCGGTGTCAAAGGTAAGCCGGCCCTGGCGATGCGATTGCTCTTGGATGGCAAATCGTTGCCGGATGGACAAGCGGCAATGGAGGTAGCCGCTGGCAAACCGGCCGATGCGACTTGGACGATCGAGATTCCCGAAGGTCAGCACGAATTGAAACTACTGGCCCGCGGCGAAGAAGGTTCGGCCATCTCCGAGCCGCTGATTCTTCGCGGTCCGAAAAAACCTGGTTCGCAACCAACGCTCTACCGCATTTGCATCGGCGTGAACCTGTACGATCAAGAATCGTTGCGGTTGCGCTCCGCCAAAACGGACGCCGGGCAAGTCTTCGACGAATTGGCCAAAGACTGCGTTGGAACGGATAATCGGTTCGGCGTCGCGAAGGGCGTTCTCATTCAAGATCTGGATGCGACACGGGCCAATGTCCTCAAGGCGTTGACCGACGTAAAAAAAGCGGCCAAGCCGGGTGACATGGTGATTGTATTCTTCGCTGGTCATGGCGTGAAACAGGCCGACGAGTATTACCTACTAACCCGCGAGGCCGATACCGGCAAATCGCTGAAGGGCGCTTCGCTCTCGGGCGACGATTTGCAAAAGGCGCTGGCGGCGATCGAGTGCCCGGTGCTGCTTCTGCTGGATGCCTGCCATTCGGCGCGAAGCGTCAAGACGTTACGCCCGGCGACCGACGATTTGGCACGTGGTTTAACCGATGAATCGGTTGGCGTCACCGTGCTTGCCGCAGCGATGGCCCATGAAGTGGCTGGCGAATCGGCGGAGAATGGTTACTTCACCGCAGCCCTGCTCAAGGCTTTGCGGGCCGCCGACGGTGTTCCCATCGATCCTTACGATCACGCGCTGTACACGCATCACGTCTATTCGGTGATCTTTGCGGAAGTGCGACACGCCACCAGCGGCAAGCAGAATCCATTTCTCAATATGCCCTGGACGGTGCCGCCACTGATCATCCGCGAAGTGCCGCCGCACTAAGCGATTGCCGCCAGACGAAGTTTTGAAGAGTGGAAGATGGTCAACACAAAGTTGATGCATGGGAGGAAGTCGCAGACAGAATTGTTTGAGATCGGGATGTTCCTGGTCAGATTGATGGATACTTTTTTTCGAGAGGGTTTAGTTATGAAATGGTTTCGGACCGCAAGTTTAACTTTGGTTTCCGCCGGAGTGGCAATGTCTCTTGTCTCGGTGTCCAAGACGCCGGCGGCGGACGATCCCGCGCCCACGAAGGCAACGGCGAAAGACGACATTGAAAACCGAACCGCAGGGTTGGTAGAGAGTCTCGGAACCGCTACCGATCTAGCTGAGAAAGGTCGCAATGGTAAGTGGCCCGACGCATTGGTCGTAGCTGGCGGCATATTGATGCATGCCGACCAAGCGACCGGTGGCAAGTTTTCCGAAGAGAAAATCGATGTCAAAGACGGCGACGGAAAAGTCGTAGCAGAAAACACCAAGGCCACCTCGTTCAAAGATCAGGCGAATGCCCTGTTCGACGAAGCCCGCGCCATGGTGTCAGGAGACAAGGATCGCAGCAAGGCGTTAGAAACTCAGATCAAAGAAGCCTCAAGCCCCAAGGATCGCGCCGTAGTCGCAGTGACACGACGGGTCGTCCAAACGGTCCAAGTGCATAAGGAACACAATTTGGTGATCCCGTTTAAGGTGAATGGGCCAGCCGCGATCACCGTCAGGGGCGGCCCAAACCTCAAGTTCCAGGTTTACAACGGTAACAAAGTACTGTGGCACTACGGCGGACCGCACGGTACATATCGTTACATCGTAAATCCCGAAGGGCGAGAAGTTCGCCTGCACGTCATTAACGAAGGCGGTGCCGACGAATCTTACGAAGTCGATGCCAATTAAATGACATCGGTGAGTGTCTCGATACGCGCCGGCAAGGTACAAAATGCCTTGTCGGCGTGTTTTTTGCGCACGCCAAGTTGTGAACGGTTAGACTTGTACCAATTTGTCAACGAAAACCCTTTGTGTTTGATCGACTCAATCGTCACGTGAGTTAGCATTTGTATTCAGAATGTTCAATGATGTTAAAGCAATTCGTTATTTGCGTTGGCGTCGCCGCGACATTCCTGATTTTCGCAATGCTTGCGCTGGCACAAAAGCCCGCACCGCCAGCCGTCAATCGGCCGGAAGCGTCACCTTCCTCGGAACGCGATTCCTCGGAAAGTGTTGACGAATTCTCGCGAGTGCGGATTGCCTTCGATCCGGGTGGGCACACCGCGCCGATCACGGCGATGAACTTCTCGCCAGACGGCACGCGGCTTTATACCGTCGGTTGGCAAAGACAAGGCGACCCAAAAGGATGCCGAGAAATCTGACAGGCAAGTTTGCTATGCGGTCATCGTCGACCTGCCAACCAAGCGAATCCAGCCAATCATGCTCGACCCGGGACTAAACGAGATTGCCGCGCTCGAGTTCTCGCCAAAAGGCGACCAATTGGCCATGAGTTTTCAAAGCGGACAAAAGAACAAACAAATATTTCTCGTTCGCGGTTTGAACGAAATTTTCAAATCCGAAACGCGCGCGGTGGAAAACCGCGATATCGTCAAATCCACCCTCGATATTGAGCGAAAATCAGGAGCGATAAGCTTCAGCTTTACGAATTCCGGCGAATGAAAATTTCACCCCGCGCGTTGTGTCGCGAGTCGCCAAAGAGCGAAAGAAAGGGTGAGCTATCGAGATCGTCAGGCCACGGAAAGGACAATTCCTTCAAGCGTCGCCACAGCAGCCGTAAGAACACTGGCGACGTCACGGCGTTGGATCGAAAGCTGGACCACTGGTTTCTCGTATCCGAGAGCAACACGATCGTGCCCCCTTCCATTCCCAATCCAACCGGTGGTGGATCTTCCTGTGCGAGGACCAATGTTCCACCGAGCATTCCGTGTGCCGGATGCTGGCCGACGTTTCCCGCCACGGCGATCAAGCCCCGGCGTTGTTTAAGTGCCGGATAATCACCCGCGTTACCGAGTACGACGATTGCACCGCCGGTCATGCCGGTGATGCCGCCCGGCAAAGGACCACCCAACAACAAGTCGGCATTTTCGCTCACATACAATTGTCCGCCCCGCATTCCCGCACCGGCTCTCCGACCGACCGATCCTTTAACGTGTATCCTTCCACCGGTCATTCCCGCAGCGACCATTGCCCCGCCATGACCGACAATTTCGAGGATGCCCGATTTCATTCTGCCACCCAAGCGGACGAAGTTGGGTGAACCTTCGATACGCAGTGTCGTTTCGGTGGGTGTCGGTTCGAGCGGCAATACTTGAAACAGATCACCGAGATTATAAGTTCGCCGCCCGCAGACAATCGGTTGTCGCGCGATGTCGTTTTTTGAAAGCGTTCCCAAAATGTCCGGTCGCAACCCGTCGCCGACGATGAGGCCGACCGGTTGCGACATCCAACGCAATTGATAGGAGTTCATCCGACCACCTCTCGCAATGAGAGATGGTATTTTCCGAGATTCCCGCCATAGTTGGCGGCGCCGATTAGCAGAACGCCGCTGCCGACGGCCGCTTTTGCGGCGAGTCCCATCGCCGATTTCACGGCCGCTTCGCTTTCGCCGTCGATGACGATTTCGTACGCGCAATTTGCGTCGGGGTGAAGTTGACTTGGAACTCTCCCGCGCAGGTCGGGACAATACGCTTCATTCGTCGAGGCGACCAGTTTTTTATAGCGCGAGCCGACCTTACTCCCGCTGCGGACGATTCCGCCGGGAAACGGTGTGACTACGCCAGGGAGTTCTCGCAAAGCGTCCGCCGCGCGTCGCGCCGCAGAAAGACCGACCGAAAGATTGACCGCCTGAATGATGAGATTCCCGCCGGCCACACCTTTTTTCGTACCGATCGAATCTTCAACGACAAATTCGCCGTCGCTGGCTGGAATTCGCCAATACTTTCGCCCTCCGACGATTTTGCAGCGTTGAAACCCGTCGCCGAAAAAGCGGATGAAACTTCCCAAGGGCAATCGGTCGGTTGCATCGACCAAGCCGTCGAACACGGCCGTCGTCGCACACGTCATCAAACATTGGCCCGTCCGTTTTGCGACCGCCTTTCCCAAACTTTCCGTGGACATCCCGAACAACAACACCGCGCGCCCGGGGCGACCGTCGGGCGTTTCGTCGGGCGAGAGGGTCCGTTCGCAACCGACTTCCGCATCGCAACCGATGATCGACGTGCCGTAGCCCGAAAACTCCCGCACGGCCGTCTCGACCCAATAGTCGTCGTGCGCCGTGACGATCACCCGGGCGAATCGCATCGAAAATGCTTCAGCGTAAGTATCCTCGATGAAGGTGTCACCCAGCTTCATGGCGTACTCCCACGGCGCGAAAGGGGCAACACGTTTCGCGCCAGCGGCTCTTGTCCGGCAAGTCCGATCTGTCGCGGGTCATAGGATGAAAACTTCGCGAGCCAGTCGAACACGGTCCGTTCGGCGTCGGGATCATTTTCCGGCGCGACCGACAGCGTCCTGCCCGCCGACGGCTCGCGAATTTCACCATCGTCGGCGACGATCCGTCCATTTTGCAGCACGAGATACGGCCACCGGAACATCACTTCGCGATCACTGTTTTCGGTGTAAACGACGATGTCCGCATCGGCACCCGGCCCGAGGTGACCCTTATTGGGAAGTCCCAGGATTTTCGCCGGACCGGCGCGGGTGATGATCGCGATCTCGCTCAGCGTATATTCGCGGTCCAAATCGCGGACGATGCTTTGCTCGACCGCTTTCGGTTCGGCGACGCCCAGCGCGCGACGGCGGACTTCGCGATCCATCAGTTGAGCAATCAAAGTGGGATACGCCAAGAACGATCCGCCGTTAGGATGATCGGTCGAAAGGACCAGTCGCCAAGGGTCATTGCTGAGCAAGAACAACTCCAATCCGACCAGCCATTGCAACGTGTGCAGGTGAGAATGTCGCCGATACTCCATCGGCACGATTCCGCAACCGGTCTCCAAATCGACCTCCACGTTGACGTAGGGCTTGCCCGTCAGTCGCCATAGAAAATGCTCGACCTCCGCATCGGCGGTCAACGTCAACGCCCCGCCGAACATGACCTGTCCCACATCGGCGGTCAGTTCGGGCGTCGCGTGCAGATGTTCGATGAACTCCGCAGCCGCGCTCGTGAACTCGCGATTCGCGTCTTGTCCGTAACAATGAAACTGCACGTGGGCCAGGTGGTGTCGCAGTCCGCTCAATGCCCGCGACGTGGCCAGCGTGATCGGGATGTTGTTCGGGACGCCCAGTCGATTGCAGTGAACGTGGACCGGGTGCGGCAGGCCTAGTTCGTCGGCGGTCGTCGCGAGAAATTCGACGATCTGTCGTGGAGAGATTTTTCGGCCGGGAATCGACTCGGAAAATTGTTCGATCCCTTGCCCTCGATCTAGCCAATGCGCGACGCCGCCGGGATTCACCGCTTTGATCCCCATCGCCCCGGTCCGCCGCAACAGCCACGCGACAACCTCTCGGGCTAGCCGGTCCTCACCCCGTTCGAGCAGCGACATCAACAATTCGTGATTGGCGAGGAGTAACAAAAACCCACGATCCAGATTGGGCGTGTCGGCAAATTCCGCGTGACAATGACGAGCACCCGACGGCGCGACGGCCGCCTCGACCGCCGTCGTATAGCCGAGCAGCGAATATCGCAACCCGGTCGATTCGGTCGGTGCCAATAAGCCATTCGCCCAGACGGGTTCTCCGTCGGACAACATGGCGGCACGACCTGCGAGGAGCCGTCGGCTCCGATTGACGGCTGGTCCGGCGATGTGGCAATGGATGTCCACTCCGCCCGGCATCACGATGCGGCCCGTGATGTCGATCGTGCGGTCGGCGGAAAATCCTGGCGGCGGTTCGGCGACGATCTTGCCGTCCTCAATGCAAATCGTCCGCACTTCGCCGTCGATGTGATTGGCCGGGTCGTAAACGCGACCGCCGCGGAGGGCGATTTTCATTTCGCACCTCCGGCCGCCCGTTCATGTTGGATAACTCGTTCGCCGATGGCTCGCAGAATTTCCACGGCAGGATCGGAAACGCCTTGTTGCCCGTCACCGCACAACGTCAGGAAAATCCCATCCGAGCGAACAATCGTTGCGTTCAATCGCGGATCGAGCAGCGGAAGAACAATCGACACGGCGGCCGTCAGATCGGGCTGCGAGGCGATCACGATGCGAGGTATCTTCGAGGCAAATAACTTCGAGGCAAATAACTTCGAGGCAGGCCGTTCGAGTGCATCAGCTCCGATCACGAGCAAAACGTCGCAGGCATTCGGTTGTTGCAGCAATTCAGGCGTGAGTACCGACGGCAACCAATCGCCCGATGTTTCGCCAAGCTGGGTAAACGACGAATCGTAAGCCATTGGGCCGGGAACTCCCGTCAACCACGTCAACGTCTCGACGACTCCCCGTTCGTTTCCACCGGTCGTTAACGGGGAAATCGTCACGTGCAGCCGGTCGCGAAGTTTCGCGGCCAGGAAATTCCACGCCGACATCAGCGACAAATCGTCGCCCGCCTCGCGACCCAGGAAAACATGCGTGTGTTTCGCACGCAACATGGCCGACGCGAGCATCGCGGCCGGATCATTCTCGACGCTGTCGTTCAACGATCTTTTGGTCAGCAACTCGTGCGTGCGAAGAATGAATTCCACATCGGTGTGTGGTACCAATGTATGCTTCCCAGCGGTCGGTAACGATATTATCTGCGAAGACTTTTCTACGGTACGATTCTTCGGGACGTTTTCGGCATCATCGACCAGCCAAACTTGTCGCTTGCCGCCGGAAAGAAGTTCGGCCTCGCCCGAGTAGCGTTCCAAATGACGCGGGTGCGTCGCCACCGGGTCCGCCCGCCAGAAGACTACGAGGTCGGCCGTCGCTCGCACGGCTCCCAGCGACGCAGCGAATTCCGGCGCGTCGAGTCCCAGTCGTTCTTGAACCAAGGTTGACGACGGAAGCGGGGTCAGCGTCGTTTTGGCGGAGCGCGCCAAGTCAACCGCCGCCCGCAGTGCCTCGACCGAAAGGTCTCTCAGTCCCACCATCGCCGGCGCGTTTGCTGCCGCGAGCAATTGCGCAGCCCGATCGATGGCGTTCGCGATCGTCGTTGGCTGGCCTAAAAGTCTCGCCTTCGGCACGAGCGACCGGGTTCGTTGCAACCATTCGCGACCTAGTTCACACGCTCGGTCGATCCGCAGAACGCGATCTTGTTCGTACCGCAAACCGATGTCGTCGCACATACATCCGCAGCGCGCGCACACGGCCCGCTCAACTCGTAGCGACGCCTGTGACGTGGTCGGTTCGGTCATGGAATTCGATGTCGAGAACGTGTCCCTGATGTTCGTAGACGTCGATTGTTCAAGTACGACGGCCCGAAAGAGCAGAACAAACACATTGTCGCACCGGGAACAAGTCAGCGGCAATTGTACGACGGCCCTTCCGGGCCGTCGCGATGGGTAATTCATTCACAGTAACCGTTCAAGCCCCATTTCACCGGGCAACCGCCCGAAACGGCGCAGCCCTGAGCATAGTCGAAATCCACGATTCTGCAAGGTTTTGTGCCCCGTAGGAATTCTAAAAACAAGTTAGGGAATCGGACCGAAACGTCTGCTCCAACGATGGGAGTTTAGCCGCTTCCGGACCACAGCCACGTAAAATTCTTGTCTCACGCAGCGACCAAGATGGCTGCCGGCGGGCAGTCCGCTCAGGCCGTTGCCAATGGCGAAACCAGTGGCGATGGGTCCGGCGATTCCCATTGCAAGAAGAATCTGAAAAACGTAATCGCACCGTGAAACGAGTGGATGCTTGCCGTGCCACGCAGTGCTGTTTGTCACGACATTCTGCGCTTTTGTGCGCGAGGTCTCGCCGTTTTAGTCCATACCCGTCCCGGCTTGGGATACCTGAGTCGTGGTTTCTCCGCGAGTCCGGCGTCGTAGTGCTGCCTTTTACTTCGCCGTACCCAAACCGCGCGTACTCTGGCCACGGACGTTTCTTGTTTTCACCCAATATACCGGCTGATGATAATTCCGAATCGGTTCGGCTAGAATGGCGAGAACTCGCGCACAAAAGCGCAGAATATTTTGACAAATAGCAGGGCACGTCGCCGGACGTCCCGACTCCTACACGGCCTGAATCACCAGGAACAACAGGTCCATTAGGATGGCGATGATCGCGATGACCACCAACAATTCGACCAAGGTGAATTCTTTGTGCGAGGGGTGCACGTTTTTCTTTGTGCATCCCGAGGTGGTCAGAACCGAGTAATCCGCCCAACGCTTTTTCGTATCGAAAGGAGTCCGATTTCGCACCGCCCAATGTTCAGCTAGTGGAGATATTGGCACCTAAGTTGTTCGTTGGATGCCGAATTGTCGTTCGATCCTCGTTTGCGGGCTCACTCGCGAGTCGCTTTTACGCTAGTCCCCGCCTTGATTTGCCGAGGAACGGCGAGATATACTATGCACATTGATGACTTCGCTCCCCGGTGAATATGTGCATGTGCCCATTCGTCCGTTTGATCCGCTGCGATTTGCGCTGCCTGTTGTGGCTGCCGCTGGCGTGGTTGGCGGGCACGGGGATTGGGGTGGCGCAGGATGACGTCGATTTTGGTCGTGAAGTCCGGCCGATCCTCTCGAAGTACTGCCTGCGTTGCCACGGGCCGGATGAGGGCGCGCGCAAGGCTGGGCTGCGGCTCGATCTACGCGACGCGGCCGTGAAGGTATTGGAATCGGGCGCGGCGGCGATCGTGCCGGGCAAGCCCGACCAGAGCGAGCTGCTCCGGCGAATTACTTCCACCGACGCCGATGAGGTGATGCCGCCCAAAGCGGCCAAGACTCTAATCTCGCCGGAGCAACAAGCGACGCTGCGACGGTGGATCGCTGCGGGGGCTGAATACAAGCAACACTGGTCGTTCATCGCCCCGCGACAGGCTCCTTTACCCGAGGTGAAGCTCAAGTCGTGGCCCGTTACCCCGATCGACGCTTTTATTTTATCGCGGTTGGAGCGGGCTGGATTGTCGCCCTCCCCCCGCGCGGACAGGGCCACGCTCATTCGCCGGGTCTCGTTGGATTTGATTGGCCTGCCGCCGACGGTCGAGGAGGTCGAGGGGTTTGTCCGAGATGATTCGCCGCAGGCTTGGGAGCGACTCGTGGATCGGTTGCTGGCCTCACCCCGCTATGGCGAGCGTTGGGCCAGGCGGTGGCTGGACCTCGCCCGCTATGCCGATACTAACGGTTATGAGAAAGACCGCCCGCGGAGTATCTGGCCCTATCGGGACTGGGTCATCACCGCCTTGAACAGCGATCTGCCGTTCGATCAATTCACGGTCGAACAACTGGCCGGCGACCTGTTACCGAATGCGACGACCGAGCAGCGAATCGCGACCGGTTTTCATCGCAACACGATGCTGAATGAAGAAGGTGGCATCGACCCGCTCGAATTCCGCTTCAACGCGCTGACCGACCGCGTGGCGACGACGGCGACGGTGTGGTTGGGTCTGACCCTGCAATGTGCCCAGTGCCACAATCACAAGTACGACCCGCTCACGCAACGCGACTTCTATCAGACGATGGCGTTTTTGAACAACGCCGACGAACCGGACCTCGATTTGCCCAAAGCCGACGCGGCGGAGTTGCACCGCAAGAATCTCGCCAGGGCGGAGCAGTTATTGAAGGTGCTGCCTTCCAAGTGGCCCCTTCCCACCGACGGCGCGCCGCACGACAAGCAAAGCGATCCACAACGACGAGAATTGGCCGAGAAAGCATTTCAGGAATGGCTGACGACCGAACGAGCGAAGTCGGTCGATTGGCGCGTGCTGCATCCGACCCAAGCGATTTCCAATTCACCGTTGCTGACCGTCCAGCCCGACGACTCGGTATTGGCCAGCGGCGACATCACCAAGTCCGACAAGTACGAGTTGACGTTGGAGAATTCGTCGTCGCTCATCACGGCAGTCCGGCTCGAGGCGTTGCCCGACCTCTCGCTGCCGGGGCATGGACCGGGGCTATGTTATTACGAAGGGCCGAAGGGGGATTTTTTCCTCGGCGAATTTCAACTCTCCGCCGATGGTCGGCCGATCAAATTCGCTGACGCTTCACATAGCTACGCGAAAAATGGTTTCGGCGCGAGTGCCGCCGCCAAGTTGGCGCTCGACGGCGACCCGCAGACCGGTTGGACCTGTTCGGGCCGATACGGCGAAGCGCACGAAGCGGTGTTCATTCCCGCCGAACCCATTTCAGGCCAACAACTGCGGGTGACGATGTTATTCGGCCGACACTTCGCCAGTTCGTTGGGACGATTTCGCATCAGCGTGACGACTGATGACCGTCCGGCGGTCGCCCGCGACCTGCCTGCCGCGATTCAACGATTGCTGTCCCTACCCCCGGAAAAGCTCACGAGCGAGCAGCGGCAAGAATTATTCGCGCAGTTTTTATTGTCGGTAAAGGAGTTGGAGAAAGACGCGACGGAGATCAAGAAACTCCGCCAGCCGCTGGCACCGACGACCACCTTGGTGTTACGCGAGCGACCGCCGGAGAATCCCCGCCCGACGTTTGTTCACAAGCGGGGCGAATATCTGCAACCCGACGCGCGGGTGGAACCGGGGACACCCGGTTCATTGCCCGCCTTTTCGGCTGGCGCGCCGCGCAATCGCTGGGGTTTTGCCCTGTGGATCGTGTCGCCTGAGAATCCGTTGGCTGCGCGGGTCGCCGTTAATCGCCAATGGCAGGCTTTTTTTGGCCGCGGCTTAGTCCGCACGCTCGAAGATTTTGGCTTGCAGGGAGAGGCCCCAACTCATCCTGAACTGCTGGACTGGCTGGCCGTCGAGTTCGTCAAACAAGGGTGGTCGCAAAAAAAGTTGCACAAGCTGATTGTGATGAGTGCGACCTATCAACAGTTGGGACACGTCCGTCCGGAATTGTTGGCCAAGGATCCGGAGAATCGGTTAATCGGTCATTTTCCCCATTCGCGGCTGGACGCGGAGATCATTCGCGACGCGGCCTTGCAGGCGAGCGGCTTGCTGTCGCTGAAAATGGGCGGGCCGGGTGTCCACCCACCGCAGCCGGAAGGGGTCACCGAAGTGGCATACGGTCATCCGGCGTGGACGACGAGCACAGGCGAAGACCGCTATCGGCGGAGCGTTTATACATTCATCAAGCGAACGGCACCGTTCGCGATGTTCAACACGTTCGACGCCCCCAGCGGAGAAAGTTGCCTCGCGCGGCGCGATCAGTCGAATACGCCACTTCAATCACTGACCCTCTTGAACGACGTGATGTTCGTTGACGCTACACAAGCGGCGGGAAAGTTGTTGGTGGCGCGGCCGGGCGAAATCGGCGAGCGCGTGCGATACGCCTTTCAACGCTGCTTTGCACGCTTGCCGACGGAATCGGAGGCCGCGAAGCTAGTGCAATTTGTCGAAACGCAACGCGCCCGCTGCTTGAGTAAAGAGCTTGACGCGGCCGCGATTGCCGGGACGAAGGGCAGTGACGCCGCCGAGCGGGCTGCCTGGACCCTCCTCGCCCGCGCGTTGTTCAACCTGGATGAGTTTGTCACCAAGCCGTAAGCGAGGACCGTGTCATGACCATTCTCAACGATTCAGTCCGCAACGACGTATCGCGTCAAATTGCCCGCCGTTACTTCCTGCGCGAATGTGGTGTCGGAGTGGGAAAGATCGCCCTGACGGGCTTGCTGAGCGAGGCGTTCGCGGGGCGAACGTCGTTCGCCGCCAAGCCGGAAAATGCCAATCCGCTGGTGCCGCGGCCGCCCCATTTTTCGGCCAAAGCGAAGCGGGTGATCCACCTCTTCATGGCTGGCGCACCGAGCCAGTTGGAACTGTTCGATTACAAACCTGCGTTGACGAAGCTCGAAGGAAAGTCGCTCCCGCCCGAGGTCATTGGTGGACAGCGTTATGCCTTTATCCGTCCCGACGCGGCCGTGCTGGGGCCGCGATTCAAGTTCGCGAAACAGGGCCAGTCGGGACTGGAACTGTCGGAGATGGTGCCGCATCTGTCGAAGGTCGTGGACGACATCTGTTTGATAAAGTCGCTCCGAACCGATCAGTTCAATCACGCGCCGGCCCAATTGCTGTTGAACACCGGATTTCAGCAACCCGGCCGGCCCAGCTTCGGCTCGTGGGCCATTTACGGCCTCGGCTGCGAGACCGACAATCTGCCGGCCTTCGTGGTCATGAGTACCGGCAGTGGACTCAGCGGTGGTTCGGCATTGTGGTCGAGCGGTTTCCTGCCGACGGTCTACAATGGCGTGCGGTTTCGCAACCAGGGCGACCCGATTCTCGACGTCGCCAGCCCCGCTGGCATCGACGCGAAACTGCAACGCGAAACGCTCGATCTCGTGAGCACGCTCAACCAGCAGCGGCAAGAAATCGACGGCGATCCGGAAATCTCCACTCGCATCGCTTCGTATGAAATGGCCTTTCGTTTGCAATCCTCCGCGCCGGAGCTCATGGAGCTAAAGAGCGAATCGAAGGAGACGCTGGATTTGTACGGCTGCGATCCGGCCAAGCCGTCGTTTGCCCGGGCTTGTTTGCTCGCCCGACGAATGATCGAGCGGGGTGTGCGATTCATCAATGTGTTTCACGAAGGTTGGGATGCCCACAGCGACGTTTCGGGCAACATAAAGAACAATTGCAAGGCCACCGATCAGGCCAGTGCCGCGCTTGTGCAGGACCTCAAGCGACGCGGACTGCTCGATGACACGCTCGTTATCTGGGGGGGCGAATTCGGACGAACGCCGATGGTCGAAACCAATGCCGCCTTGGGGCGTTCGCTCGGCCGCGACCATCATCCGCAGGCCTTTAGCATGTGGGTCGCCGGAGGCGGGTTCAAGGCGGGCGTGTCGTACGGCACGACGGACGACCTGGGCTTTCACGTCGTCGAAAACCCGGTCCATGTGTACGACCTACAAGCGACTCTCTTGCATTGCCTCGGCTTCGATCATGAGAAACTGACCTACCAATACGCTGGCCGCGACTTCCGCCTGACCGATGTTCACGGACAGGTCGTGAAGGACTTGCTCCGCTAAAACCGCGGTCACCAATTTCAAACGCAATTCGCCCCCACTATGGAAGGGTCAATAAACTACCCTAGTGCCGCAACCTTGAATTGTTAAGTCACCACGTCCATCGTCGCCGCAGTTTTACGGTAGCTTGCCCAAGTTTCGCGCCAGGTGCGCGGTCGGGGTTGATGTTGGGCGTGGACGGGGCGGCCGGTGTAGGTCC
>JAYUFG010000228.1:0-5541 GCA_043738845.1 Planctomycetaceae bacterium | reverse complement strand
AGTGGACGAAATCGAAAAATCACTCCGGCTGCGAACGATTGCCACGGCGAGCGACAAACCGGCGAAATGGATTGGGACAACGAGCGACGCGGCTTACGACCTTAAACATTTGGAAGAAAAGCGGGTCTTTACGGCGGTGTTGTCCCTGACGTATCGAGTCGTGGAGTAACGGATGGACGGCGAACACAACAAAATTGCTCGACAGGACCAGCAACTAAAAAACGTCGCTGTCGGCCCGACCGTCGAACAATCCGACCCGATCTACTTCGCCAAGAGTGCCGGAGGCAACATCATCGCTTTGGCTGGCGAGACGTTTTCGACGTTGACCTGGTGGGGTTCGCACAACGGGGGCGACTATGTCCTCGCAAAGAACGGTGGCGTTGCCGTGACGACGCCGATCACAGCACCATCGGGTGATGTAATTCCCGATGCTTGTTTCGGCTATCCCTATCTCAAAGCCGTGGGGGACCAACCCGGCCACGTTCAAGTTTGCCTCAAGGGATAAACCTCAAAAACGAAATTCGCAGAGGACCGTCTTTATGTCATCCTTCGTACTCGGCTACAACGCCAAGCTCTATCGCAACACGGGGACTCACGGCTCGCCCACCTGGGTCGAAATGACGAACGTGAAAGACCTCACGCTCAACATGGACCTGGACGAGGCGGACGTGACGACGCGCGGCAACGCGGGCTGGAAGGCCAACGTCGCCACGCTGCTCGACGGCTCGATTGAATTCGAGATGGTCTACGATCCGACCGACGCCAGCTTCACGGCGGTGCAAACGGCGTTCTTCACCCGCGCAGCCATCGAGTTCGCCGCAATGGACGGCCCCATCGCGACGACCGGCTCGCAGGGCCTCAAAGCGACGTGCATGGTCAAGCAATTCTCCGTCGAGGAGAAGCTGGCCGAAGCATTAACCGTCAAGGTCACGATCAAACCGACGTACTCGGTCAACCCGCCCGCTTGGTACACCGCCCCATAAGTGAAAATATGAAAACATTCACAGACACAACCGGCCACGAATGGACGCTGGCCATCACCATCGACGCGGTGAAACGCATCCGCGACACGCTCAAGGTCGATTTGCTCGACCTGTTCGGCGGCGAGCCACCGTTGCTCACGCGGCTCGATACGGACGTGATTTTGCTTTGCGATACGATTTTCGTGGCCCTCAAACCGCAGGCCGACGCCGCCGGAATCACCAGCGAACAATTTGGGGCGGCACTCGGGGGCGACGCGATCATAGCGGCCCGCGACGCCTTCATGGGGGCACTTGCCGATTTTTTCCAGAGCCTTCGCCGCATGGAAGTGGTGAAGGCGATCAGCAAACAGACGGAGTTGGTGACGGCAGCGGTAAAGCTGGCCAGCGAACGAATCGAGAACCTGGACGTGCCGGAAATCCTGTCGCGAACCTTTGGCGATCCATCTTCGAGCTGGCAGGCGTCGTCGGGATCAACCCCGGACCACTGACGTTGCGGGAATTGTTTTGGATGGCCGACGGGCGGCGACGGGACGAGTGGGACCGGACGGCGAACCTTATCGCGGCTTTGTTCAACGCCGCGCCCGACCCGACCGGCAAACGCAAGCCCCGTCAACCAAACGAATTCCATCCGTTCCACCGGCCCACGAAACCTAAAAAGATCGTTGTGGGAATTGAAGCCCTCAAAGTATTCATCCGCAATTGAGAACCAATGGCTGACTTCGGTTTTGAAATCAAGAGTCTGTTTTTCGACCGGGAGGCGGTCCGCAAACGGGTCAAGCCGGGCAGCGCCCGCGCGTTGTCAAAGGCGGGTGCCTACGTGCGAACCTCGGCCCGGTCGAGCATCCGCAGTCGCAAGGCGGTCTCTGCCGCCGGTTCGCCCCCCAGCGCCCACACGAAACGGACGCCCAACCTGCGGACGATCTTCTTTGCCTTCGACCCAAGAAGCGAATCGGTCGTCGTCGGGCCGGTGCGATTGAACGGACCGAGCAGCGTGCGGGTGCCGCATATTTTGGAAGTCGGCGGCGATGCGACATTGACGCAGGTACTCGTCGGCAAGTCGTGGCTGACGGGCAAGAAGCCGACGAGCGCCCGGCAGCCGGTCCGCAAGAAAACGGTCAAATACGCCGCTCGCCCGTTTATGAATCCGGCGTTGGTGGCCAATCAATCCAAACTTCCCAGCCTGTGGGCTAACTCCGTGCGATAGGTGAAACGTGGCGGGTGCCAGTGAAATCCGAGCCGGTGCGGCCTTCGTCGAAATCTTCGCCAAAGATTCGCGGCTCGTGAAAGGTCTGGCCGCAGCCAAAGCCAAGCTCACGGCTTTCGGTACGGAGGTCGCGGCAATCGGCAAACGGATTGCGACCGTGGGCCTCGGTGCATTGGCCGGTGCAATCGGGGCGGGAAAAATCTTCGCGGACATGGGGGCGGAGTTGTTTCGGATGAGCCAGAAGACCGGGATCGCGGTCGAATCGCTGTCCTTATTAAAGGCGGCTGCGGGCGAAGTCGGCGTGGATGCCTTGGAAACGGGCCTCAAGAAAATGCAAAAGGCAATCTTCGGGTTGGCCAAAGGAGCGCCCGAGGCGGTCCAGACGTTCGATCACTTGGGCATCAAGATCGCGGACCTCGCGGGACTCTCGGCCGATCAGCAGCTATTGAAAATCGCCGCCGGGTTCGAGCAAATTCACGACCCGGCGATTCGGACCGCCCTGGCGATGGAGATTTTCGGCAAGGCGGGAACCGAACTCCTGCCGCTGATTGGCCAAGGTGCCCAGGAACTCCAACGCCGCATGGCCCGCGCCGCCGCCGAAGGGAAGGTCTGGTCCCAGGAGGAAGCGGCCTCGGCTGAAAATCTCAAAGAGGCGTGGACCGACCTATCGCAATCGACGACACGGGCGTTGTCGGCCATCGGTGCGGCATTCGCCCCGGCACTTCAAGCCTCGGCCAAGCAAATGGCCAGCATTGCCCAGACCGTCACTCGTTGGGCGAAAGAGAACCAGGGCTGATTGCGTCGTTCCTGCAAATCGCCAAGATTGCGGTCGCCGTCGGCCTGGGGCTGTTTCTGGTCGGCAAGGCCATCACGCTCGTCGGCTCGGCCTTCGGCGTTTTGCAAACCGTCACGGGCATCATTTATACCGTGCTGTCGGGCGTTGTTTCCGTAATGTCCGCCATGCTCGGCCCCATCGGCTTGGTCGTCGCCGGACTCACGGCACTGGGAGCGGTGTTCGTGCTCACGTCCGAAGGGGGCCGCACGGCCATTGTAAAGCTCGGCGATTCGTTCGGTGAATTGAAAGACATTGCCGTCGAGACGTTTGGCGGAATTCGCGACGCGCTCATGGCGGGCGATATGCAACTCGCCGCCAAGATTCTCTGGGCCGGGTTGAAGCTGGCCTGGGGAACGGGCGTCAACGCCCTGATGACCGTCTGGCGAGAGTTCCGCGATTGGTTCGTGGATATGTATTGGGACATGGTCACGGCAGCGGCGAAGGCGCTCAATTGGCTCTGGGGAAAAATTCGCCAAGGCTGGATCGAGACCCGCGATGCGGCTGCCGATTTATGGAGTTTTCTGTTTGGCGGGAAGGATTGGGCCAAGGACATTGTGGAACGCGAGCGGGCGCGAAAGAAGGAAAAAGGGGCCATCGACGCCGAGACCGACGCCATCCGCAAAGGGCTGGACACCGACCGCAAGCGGGACAGCGACCAGATGAAAGCGAAACGGGACGCCGCCGCCAAACAAGACACGAGCGAGCTAACCGGCCTGCGAACGGAGTTCGACGCCCTCCGCCAGCAAGCCGCAACTGCCAAGAACAAAAAACCGGAGGAAGGGACGCCTGAATTCTACGCCCAAAAACAGAACGCCGACGAACTGCTCGACATGGCCGAACGCAAAGCCTCGGTCCACGGGACGTTCAACGCCAGCGTGGCGGACCGAATCGGCATCAAAGACCCGATTCCCAAGAAGCAACTCGACGTGCTCGAACGGCTCGATGAGAACACCAAGCGTTTGATTCTTGAATTCCAGCGGGCGAACGCCACGTTTGCCTAAAGGGGCGTTATGTCGATTTCCGTCAACGAAGCCTACGCCTCGCCGCAACTTTCGGTCGATGCCGAGAAGGGAACGGCCGAAATTAAGTTCCTGGTCGAAGGGACCGACGACCCCATCGCTGCTTCACAAGCCCTCGCGGCAGCCGTCGCCACCAGCTACGCCGGGATGGTGCTGCAATCGCTCGACATAACCCGCCGGTCCGACTTCGTTTTCGACGGCTCGGCCCGGTACGGAACCCGCGAACGAAAGAAACCGGGCGACGCCGAGTTCTCATTCGACACGGCGGGCGGCACGCAGCATATCACGAACAGCCTCTCGACCTCGGGCAAATTCGCCGCCGCCGGCGAAACCGCTCCCGACTTCAAGCAATTGATCGGCGTGACGGCCGATTCAGTCGAGGGGGTCGATGTCCAAGTCCCGGCGTTTTCCTTCACGGTCACGCGTTACATGGCATCGGGCGATCTGACGACCGGCTACGTTTCGTCGCTCTACAACCGCACGGGCTGCGTCAACAACGACCAAGTTTCGCTCAACGTAGACGGAGTGCAACTGACGTTCAAGGCAGGCGAATTGCTTTTCATGGGAGCCAGCGGGCGCAAGCGCGGGCAGGACGATTGGGAAGTGACGCTCCATTTTTCGGCCAGCCAAAACCGCGACAATTTCACGGTCGGCGACATCACGATCAGCAGCAAGAAGGGCTGGGAATACTTGTGGATTCGCTATGACGACCGGGTCGATAACGGGGCCAAACGGTTAGTGAAAGTCCCAGTCGCCGCCTACGTCGAGAAGGTCTACCACGAGAGCGCGTTGTCCGGATTGTTGGCTTAACTCCCAGGTGCTTCGATGGCCGACCCGTTTCGCAAAGTGAATCCGAACGACCCGCTAAAAATCCCGGCGGCTGCGTACAACGCCTTCATCGACGCCGTCCAAGCCGACAAGGCTCGCCAGCATAACCTCGGCCAATTCGCCGACGCCGACATTCCGCAGACGTGCATCGTTAAAGTTCACAACCAGACCGGCGCGGAATTGAAGCGGTTCAACGTCTTGGCCCTCCGCGATCCGGTCATCTCGCCAGACGACAATTTACTGGAATTCCAGAATAGGCGCACCTTCAAGGGTGAGAAGTCGGGCGACACACCCCGCAAAGATCGGTTTGCGATTCTGATGGAACCGATTGCCAAAGATGGAATCGGGCGAGGCGTCGTGGCCGGCGTCTTTGTGGTGCAAGTCAACGTCGTCCGCGAAATGGATGCGTATGCTGAATTGGAACGAAACGAGACGGGCCATCTGCGGTCGTGCCCCAACGGCCTGACGCGCATTCTCTGGAAGGAATCGGGGACGGGCGTGAAATGGGCCGTGGTGCGACTGAGCGAGCGTCCGCGATTCGCCATTTTCGAGTTGGTCGGCAAATGGATTGCTGGCTATCCGCCCGAACCGGACGGCTGGATGAAAATGACCGCCTGCAAACCGATCTATTATTTCCAAAGCGAAAACACGTATCGACCCGCAGGGCGATTG
>JAYUFG010000227.1:0-2092 GCA_043738845.1 Planctomycetaceae bacterium | reverse complement strand
ATTCGTGGTCATCCGTGACCTCCTGGTTCAGACCCCCGGCCAAAGCAGCGAAGTCATAGCACAAAACGACTTACGAAGAAAGTGCGCTGTAGTGTTAGAATACCCTGCGTGGCGAAATCGTCGGGAAAATCGCAAGTTTAAGGGTGGTGTTGTCGTGTTGCGTGTTTTTCACACGAGAAATTACGGGTTTTTCGGAGGGCGACGGTTTTTAGTCATGGTGTAAACGCCAAAACATCCGGCCCCGCTTCGGCGCGGTCGGCCAACATCGCCGTTGGGGGAAACGATGAAGGATGAATGCGGAACGATGAACGATGAATAGGGGGAACACGGTTCGCAAGCCGCGTTACGAAGTGCGTTCGCGTTGGCCGCGCGGTTCGTCGTATGCGAAGCCGGGTGCGAAGTTGGAACTCTCGGTCGGCGTCTTGGCGACGAGCGATATTCACAGCGACCGTTGCCTCTTCGCTGCGCCCCAGGTTGGGAGCGAACCGTTGCCACCCCCGATGCTAGGAAGCCACCGCCACGAAAAAAGCGTTTTGTTCAAATCGCTGGGAGAATCCCCAAATTGCTTAGGGCATTACAAAGCTTGTTTAATGAGCCTTCGGTATCTGCTCGGAAAGCACTCTCACGAATTCGATGGAATACCCAGCCCTGATTCTCCAACGTCCTTTGTCGCTCCATATCGGCGTCGTACCGCTCTGGTCCGTGCCAGAAATCGCCGTCACACTCCACGGCGAGTTGAGCCTTTGCTCCTTCCACCATCAAATCGATTCTCTTGGCCCCGATAGGATATTGAGGACGAACGCGATAACCGCGATCAACGATTGCTAGAAAAACATCCACTTCAAACCAACTGCCAAATGGTTGTCGAGGAGTCTCAATTTTTCGATTCGCCTGTCGGGCCGCGAGACGAAGGGCAGTAATCTCTTGGAACTCCAAGCTCGTCTGATTCTCCGCCGTAGGGTAGAAATGCTGCAATAGGCGACGGCGAAAACAATGTTCGCTAAGGTCGTTTTCCGTCACACTGTGAAATAACCACATTTGATCACGTGCCCGGCTGGCGGCAACATTGAATCGTCGTCGGTCATCGTCGCCGGAAAGCGTGCCGATTGTCTCATTTGGCGCAGCGACCAAACTGAGAAGTATCACATGACGTTCGTCGCCCTGAAAACTGTATGCGTCGCCACAAACGATTTTTCGTTTTTCAATTTCGTCCGTACCCAATTCGTCAAGGAGCATTTTTGCTATGAGCTTCGATTGACCCTGCCCTTGTAGAGTAATCACGCCCATAGTCTTGTTCTCGTATCGCGGATCAAGGCAGCATTCTTTCATTTTGTCGACTATTGTCCTCGCCTCAGGTTCATTTTGGACATTCTGTCCCGTACCCTTCCGATACCCGTCTTTTACATAAATCGCCTCAAGGGCTCCAAACGATCTGGAGGATATTGGCGCAGAGGGATCAAAGGGTTTGCTGAATAGCAAAGTGCATCGCTGAAGCGAATGATTTCTGGCATACATCGAAAATGATCGGTTAGGACAATTGGGTTCCCAAACAGTCGTTCGCCATGAGAGAACAGGCTTGTGGTTAATTGGAACGCCGAGGAAAATTCAAAGTCGTTTAAATAGGTTGATCGCAGGGACGCAACATTATCCTGGTTGACGAATCCGCCGTCTGGGCTGATCTGTTTGTCGTCGCCGACCACGATCATTTTTTTGCCCAAGAATAGCAACGGCAATGCATCGGGACCGCATTGCGAAGCTTCGTCCACGATTACAACGTCAAACATTCCGGACGCTGGCGAGATCGTTTCGAATACTCGATGCAATGGCATAACCCAGGCTGGAATTGCACTCATGCACATCTCGAAGTGGTTCTGAGCATCTCGGAGGTGCCTTGTCGCATGCCGACCAGTTCCCATACCATAGCGTGACATAGCCTGTTGCCACTCTGTCAAATGCTTGCGTTCAGGATCCTTTAAGTTTTCAAGGCACGCCCGGGCGGTGACCAATTTCAAACGCAATTCGCCCCCACTATGGAAGGGTCGATAAACTGGTCTAGGTAAAGCATCGCGGAGAGGTTCTCATGGCTAAAGTT
>JAYUFG010000226.1:0-14800 GCA_043738845.1 Planctomycetaceae bacterium | reverse complement strand
ACCAGCGGCCAGAACAAAGGCCTCCGAGTTTTTTCCCCGCGAACCAGAAAACCTCGAACGGGCACAAATCACGGCGACCGATGTCGAGATGCTGGTCTTAAAGGTTCTGCTCAATCGGGGAACGACGACCGGCCGGGCCATCGCTACCCAAATTCGCTTGGCGTTCAAGATCGTTCACGAAATCATGGACGGGTTACGGGCGGAAAAGCTCGTCGTCTATAAGGCCTCTTCGCCCGTCAATGACTACGAATATCAACTCACGGGAACGGGACGTGAACAAGCCCGGCGGTTGTACGAACACTCGACTTATTTCGGCTCGGCACCGGTCACGCTGGATGAATACATCAAGGCGATTGCCGCCCAGTCGCTGCAAAAGTCGCAACCCCGCATTGCCGACTTGCAAAAAGCGTTTCACGACTTGATTATTCGTCCTGACTTGCTTAGCCAAGTCGCGCAGGCGATCCAATCCGGACGTGGGCTGTTCTTGTATGGTTCGCCCGGTAACGGCAAAACAAGCATTGCCCAACGAATTACGAAAGCTTTTGGTGAGCATCTGTGGATTCCGCGGGCCATTGGCATCGATGGTGATATCTTGCGTTTGTATGACCCGTGTGTGCATGAAGAATTGCCTCTGCCCCACTACGAGGACGACGCCCTGCGTGCCCACATTGATCAACGTTGGATTCGTATTCGTCGGCCCACGATTATCGCAGGTGGTGAACTGACGATGGACCGTCTCGAGGTCACCCGCAACACGTCCACGGGAACGAACGAAGCCCCGTTGCAAATGAAAAGCAATTGCGGAACGCTCGTGATTGACGACTTTGGTCGGCAGCGGATTAGCGTTGAGGAGTTGCTCAATCGCTGGATCGTTCCGCTCGACAAAGGCTACGATTTTTTGAGTTTGCCCAGCGGTAAGACGATCCAAGTTCCCTTTGATCAGATGCTCGTCTTTTCGACGAACATGCAACCGCGCGATTTGGCGGACGAGGCGTTTCTCCGCCGCATCCCGTATAAGATCGACATCGGCGATCCGCCCGAGGACCACTTCCGCGAACTGATGAAGCGCGAGGCCAAAAACCTGAGCGTTAAGTTTGACGAGCGGGCGGTGGAGTATTTGATCGAAAAACATTATCGCCCGAACCAAAGAGCGTTTCGCTGCTGTCATCCTCGCGATCTGTTGTCGCAGGTCCGGACTTTTTGTCAGGTCCACGAATTGCCAGTCGAAATGACGGTCCAATCGCTGGATGCAGCGGTGGGGAACTATTTCGCAGTGTTGTAGTCGGCAACTTGTACAAGCGGCGTCTCGCCGCTTTTTTGTACGCGGCGAGACGCCGCGTGTACAAGTGATCCCTTCCGGCCGAAAAATTCGCCCCAAAATCTCTCCCTGGGGCATCTTGGCAAGCACAAATTCATAAGCGATAATCAAATGCTTATGAAATGCACCAAAACTCAACTCGGCTTGTTTTCCGCAATCGCCCTAGTGGCCTTGCGGGTCTGCATCGGCTGGCACTTCTTTAGCGAAGGTCTGTCGCATTACTCCGATCCCAAATGGTCGTCGGAAGGCTTTTTGAAACAAGCCAAGGGACCACTCGCGGATTGGTATCAAAAGTCGCTCCCCGATTTTCACGGCTGGAGTAGTTTGCTGCTGAAGCCTGAGAAGGACGACCGGGCGGAAAAACTCCTGGCTGAAAAATTGGCCGCGTCTAGTGGCGGAGGGGCGAAGACGGGGAAGTCCACCACCGAAAAAGCAAACTCTGACAAACCGAAAGAAGAACTCGACGCCAAGGCCAAAGAAGACGCGGCCCAAGAGGCGTCGTACAAGAAACTGATCGTCCACGATTGGGTCGAAAAAGCGAGCGATGATTGGCGAACGCTCAAGTTGAAAATTGCCAGCCATTACGGCTTCTCGGACGAGCAAAAGAAAAAAGCCGACGATCTTTTGATGCAGTATCGCGGCCGATTGTACTCCGCGATGAGCGAATACGATGAGGACATTCGCGCGTATCGCCATGAAGGCTGGCGACTGTCGGAAATGCAAAAGCCCAAAGCGGCCAGTGATGTTCCCAATATGAAGGCCCGGGTCGAGGCCAAGCAACGCGACCTGATCGGCGAAAAGGGGACCGCGCTCGACAGCAAACCACCCGCCTGGTTGGACACCGCCAAACAAGTCGAAACGATGCTCGTGAGCGAATTGGCCAATCTGGCTGACGAATCGCAACAAAAGAAGGGTTCGCTTCCCAACGAAAAAAACTCATTGCAAAAACAGGACACGTTCGTGACTTATAGCCTGCTCGCGATTGGGATCTGTTTGATGATTGGGCTGCTCACGCCGTTTGCGTCACTCGGTGGGGTGGCATTTTTGATTTCCATTGCGGCCGCCCAGCCATTTTGGATTTCCGGCACCGTTCCCACTTACAATCAATATGTCGAAATTTTCGCACTGCTCTTTTTAGCCGTGAGTTGTGCGGGCAAGTACGCCGGATTGGATTTTGTCCTTTCCGGCCTCTGTTGTGGCCGCTGCTGCTCCTCCAAAGGTAAATCCACATGAACTTAAATCCAGAACAAAAAGCGACCGGAAAAGAGAACTTTCAAGCCGTCATCGGCAGTGAACATACCCGTCGCGAGTTTCTCCAAGGAACTCTCGCCGCTGGTGTTGTTTCCGGGGCCGGGTTAGGGGCGATGTATTTCGGGTACGAAAAATCGATCACCGATCCGGTCCGCATTGGCGTGATCGGGACGGGTGACGAAGGCAACGTCCTGATCGGTGCGCATAATCCTAAGTTCACCAAGATCGTAGCCATCGCCGACATTCGCCCGTTCAACATCTATCGCGCGTTTCACGGCGATTGGTCATCGCCGAACGCGAACAGAGTGCGGGCGGGCTTAATGAACAAGTACGATTATAAGACCGAACAAGAGGCCAAAGATAAAATCAAAGTCTACGACAAAGACTATCGTGAACTGCTCAAAGACAAAGACGTCGAAGCGGTCGTCATCGCGTTGCCATTGCACCTACACGCCCAAGTGGCCATTCAAGCGATGCGGGCGGGCAAGCACGTCTTGACCGAAAAGCTGATGGGCCACAGCGTTACGGAATGCAAGGAAATGGCCCGTGTTTCCCGCGAAACTGGGAAGATTCTCGCCACGGGCCATCAGCGGCATTACAGCATTTTGTACGACAATGCCTTGGACGTCATTCGTCGCGGACTGATTGGCGATGTCCATCACATTCGGGCACAGTGGCATCGGTTGAAAGACACGTGGTCGCCAGCACTCCCGGACGACAAGGATGGAAAACTGAAAAAGGCCCGGGAGGCGATGGAAAAAATTGTCAATGACAAGAATGCCGACGCGAAAGAAGTCATTACGCTCAAAAAGAAGCTCGACCAGCTTATTATGCAACTTGCCGACGTCGCCCTAGAACCAAAGAACTATGGTTATGAAGAAAAGGTTCTCGACAACGGCCTGAAGCGGACCGCGATGGAAGAACTGATCCGCTGGCGTTTATGGCAACGAACGGGTGGCGGCTTGATGGCCGAGTTGGGAAGTCACCAACTCGACGCTTCGAGCTTGTTCATTTCCGCCGTTCACCCCAAGGACGATCATGGGAAACCAGTGAAGGTCCAACCTCTCGCGGTAACGGCGATGGGTGGCAAGCACTTGTACGACAAAGAACCTCGCGAATGCGAGGATCACGTCTATTGTGCGTATGAATTCCCTGGACCGTTGTACTTCAAGCCGGGAACTCGCGACATCAACAACCCCAACAAGAAAATCGTCGTTACGTATTCGTCGATCAACGGCAACGGTTTTGGCGATTACGGCGAAATCGTGATGGGCGATAAGGGAACATTGGTTCTCACGAAAGAAGAAGAGGTCATGCTCTATAAGGACTCTGACACGAGTACCAAAGTCGGTGTTACCAAGGGGGAAAAAGGTGCCCTCTCGCTCGATACGACGGCCAGCGGCAGCGCGGCGGTTGCCAAAGCGGCCATCGACTCTGGTCCCGTCAGTCGTGGTTACACCGAGGAAATCGAGCATTGGGCGTGGTGCATTCGTAACTTTGACGAAGCCGCTTTCAAGGCCGACCCGGATCATTACGAGAACCTGCCCCGTTGTCATCCCAAGGTTGCGATGGGCGACGCCATCATTGCCCTGACCACCAATGTCGCGATCCGCCAAGGTGAAAAAACCGGCAACCCCCGCCTGGAATTCAAGCCCGAGTGGTTCGACATCGCCAGCGACGAAACGCTCGAAGGCGAAAAACCGAACACGGCGCAAGAACGATATAAGTGGAGTGGTTAGAAAAAGCAAAAGTCAAAACGCAAAATGCAAAACGAGAAGTGATAAATGCGAAATAGACAAATTCGTCACATGATTTGCCGCTATTTGTTTCTCATTTAGCATTTCTCGTTCATCGCTTCCCTCCCCCATTCATCGCTCATCGTTCCTCATTCATCATTTCCCCCATGCTTCCTCTTGGCGTATTTACGAGCATCGACGCGGGCTTCGGCGTAAAGCTCGAAGTGGCCCATGAGTTGGGTGTTCCCACGATTCAACTTCACGCGCCGGAGAAGGCGACCAGGACCAAGGAGAACGCCGAGCGGTTTCTCGCTCGATTGCGAGAACTGAACATTTCACTCACGGCCGTTTTCGGCGGATTTGACGGTGAAAGTTATGCCGATATTCCGACCGTTGTTCGCACGGTCGGACTTGTTCCGCGTGAAACTCGTGCGGCCCGCGTGCAAGAGATGAAGGAAATCGCCGACTTTGCCAAGCTACTGGGCTGCAACGTCGTCGCGCTACACCTTGGTTTCATTCCACACGACGCGGCCGATCCGCTGTATGCAGAAGTTCTCGCCGTGACCCGCGACGTTTGCGATCACTGCCGGGGCAACGGCCAAAGTTTGCACCTTGAGACGGGCCAAGAACCAGCCGATGCGTTATTGAAATTCATCCACGACGTTGGCCGCGATAATCTGTTTGTGAACTTCGATCCGGCCAACATGATCCTGTATGGGTCAGGCGAACCGATTGCCGCTCTCAAACTCGTCGGGGAATATGTTCGCAGTGTCCACTGCAAAGATGGCAAGTGGGCAGCTCGACCGGGCCAAGAATGGGGCCGCGAGATGCCGCTCGGCGAAGGGGACGTCGGCCTGGAAATTTTTTTGAAAACGCTTCACGACATTGGCTACACCGGTCCGCTAACCATCGAGCGGGAAATTTCACACGATCCCGTCCGCCAAAAAGCCGAGATTGGCGGCGCGGTCGGCTTGCTCAATAGTCTGAAAAAGAAACTCGGCGTTTAGTGTTTCCCAAAGCTCAGGCGACATGTTACCGAACAGCGAGCGTGCGTTTTCTGTTCACCGCTTCGAAACGAAAGAATTGCTTTCCCGCCGCGCAAAAAAAATGCTCCCGGAAACGCCGGGTCCCAGGGGGGCAAAGGACTCCATTGTTTTCCGGGAGCGATTGGACGCTCGCACAAATTGTGCTGTCACTTTCCGGCTGAATTTTTTCGATTCAGCCGGGCGAACGATTTCGTTTCATTCCATCGTTCGCAACTCTTGATTCGTGGCGGACGGTCAACTTCCTTGTCGACCGCTTCGCCCCGCGGCCCGCGAAAACACCGGTCGTCGCCGTTGCTTCCCGATGCAGGCCCACCCACGTGGATTGAGGGTATAAACACCTTGTTTGATTTGTTACACGATTTCTGCGACTTGCTTTTCACAAGTTCGGCATCTGCCGTTCACTCGTGAGGCGGGGAGAATATGCGAATCCAGAAAACGGGTCAAGCCTGATTTCCACACGATTTTCAGATTTTCTCGATTATCGGAACAGGAGAACATCCCGCCAATTCGCCCCGTTTGTCCAATCCGCCTTGGGTTAAACCGTGCCGTAAAAACAAACGACGACGTTCACCCCCTCCCGAAGCCTTACCACTTCGGCTACGATTCGATAGCGACAATTTTGACAATGTGCGCACGATGGTTGGAAATATCGAAGGCATCGAAGGGATTAAAATTAAAATGACGAGCGGTTTGACGAGTGAAATATCGTTACGGGACGAAGCAGCCAATTCCACAACGGCAAGCCTGTCCTCCAATCACGGTCCGTGGAGCGACAAGGCACCCAAGGCCATTCGCAAGGCGGCTCGTGCCAGCCAGGATGAGAACGCCTGGGCCGCGTGGCAACAACATCTGCTCCGCCGCAAGGCACCGCGCCCGCTCGCCAAGCTCTTGAGAATCAACGACATCGCAGATTTATTGAGCTGGTCGGCCAAGAATGCTGAACGAGCGAACCTGCCGTCAGGTCGCGCAGCTTCAGCGTCCCAATCTTCATCGTCCTCTCCACTTGATGCGACGTCGCCGATTTCACTGTTGAAGTGCTTCACCGCGATACATACCGCGCACTTACTTCCGGCAGCGAGCGAATTTCTTTCACCGAGTGAATGGAATCAAGCCTTGCAACGGCTTGTCGATTTGGTGCATGAGGCCGAGCGATCTGCCATTTCGGTCGCGACTCTCACGGGCCAACTCGTTCGGGGTGAGCTTGCAATAACACTTGCCCATCTTTTTCCAGAGTTGACATCGTGCGATGAACTTTTGGAACCAGCCCGCGCAGCGTTATCGGCGGGCGTGGAAGAATTACTCGATGGCGAAGGTGTCCTGCACGCCAAAGAATGGGCGAACATGCGGCCATTGCTCGCCCTCTGGACCCGCTGTCGCGCGATCGGTGGCGAGTTGAAGGACAACTGTTGGAATGAAGAGGTCGAAGCTCAATTTTCCTGGTTTGTGCGAGAGGTTCTCCGCTTCACGGAAGTGGCGAGCCAGCAACTTCTTGGCCCAGTGACGGTCGACGATGCCGACAATCAGACGTTTGGCGAAATCCTGGCAGCGGCAGTCCGACTCGCGAACGATCCGGAAGTTCGTCGCGTCCTTAGTCGTCAAAGTGAGCGAACCGTTCGCGATCAATTGGCTCGCGAAAAAGGAATGCCCCGCGCGGGCGTCACGTCGGAATGGGCAGAGGCCGCACTGTTGCGACCTTGGTGGTCGAGCGACAGCCCGCGACTCGCGGTGTTGTATCCCAATAAACAGATGCAGATTTCTTTAACTCTGGGCAAGGAAATGGTTTGCTCCGGCTCGTTCAATCCGCAGATTCGGCTAAACGGCGAAGTGACTCAGCCGATTTCCGATTGGGAAGAAGTCTGCTGGTTCTCCGACTGTGATATCGACTATCTCGAATTGGAAGTTGTCCTCGATTCGGGCTGGCGAGTTCAGCGTCATTTGCTCGTCGGGCGACAAGACCCGGTCATGTACATTGCCGATGCCTTGCTCGGAGACCGACCTGCAAAGATCGAATATCAATGCACTTTGCCACTTTCACCGGGTGTGAAATTTTCGGCGGAACGCGAGACCCGCGATGGCGTGTTGCAAATTGGCAAATCGGCGGCGGTCGTTCTGCCGCTGGCGTTGCCGGAGTGGCGGAGCGATCCTCGCGTAGGTACCCTGACGCAAACGGAAGCCGGTCTGGAATTGAAACAAACCGCAATGGGGCAGGGACTTCTCGCACCACTCTGGATCGATCTCAATCCTCGCCGGACCAAGTTGCCGCGAACTTGGCGACAATTAACCGTTGGCGAAAACCGCCAAATTCAACGCAATGATGAGGCGGTCGGTTATCGCGTGCAAACGGGCCGGGAGCAATGGCTCGTCTATCGGTCGCTCCGTCAGCCGAGCAATCGAACTCTGCTGGGTCATAATCTCTCGTCCGAATTTCTGATCGCCCGGTTCACGACAAAGGGACAGGTCACGGCTTTGGTCGAAGTTGAATAGAGATTTCGAGATTTTGCACAGGTCGTTGAAAGCTCTATTCGCCGCAAAATCTCCGTGATAGACTGACGGTTTATTTTGCCGTCATTATCTTCGCTGGGGAGCTTCGCGTGTCGCAGGGGATCATTTCTCTCCGGGGAGTCGAGGTTCACAACCTCAAAGGGATTGATCTCGACCTTCCACGTCAGCAGTTGATCGTCATTTGCGGCATCAGCGGCAGCGGCAAAACGAGTCTCGCCCTCGACACGCTCTATGCCGAGGGACAGCGGAGATACATCGAAAGTTTTTCGGCGTATACCCGACAGTTTCTTGAACGGCTCGACAAGCCAGCCGCCGAAAGAATTGACGGCCTTCCGCCCGCCATTGCCGTGACGCGGGGAGCGATCAGCCGCTCGAATCGAGCGACCGTCGGGACGGCAACCGAAATCGTCGAGTATTTGCGGCTGTTGTTCGCCAAAATCGGTCGCACAATTTGCCCTGATTGCGGGCGAGAGGTCCGACGCGAGTCGGCCGAAGAGGCTGCTGTTGAACTGTCGACATTGCCCGCGGGGACGCGATTTCTGATTGCGTTTCGTTTGCCCAATGACGAGTCATTGGACCTTTCTAAACGTCTGCAACCTTGGCGAGAGGCCGGTTTCGTGCGGGCTATTGTCGCCGGTCGCACGGTCAATCTGTCGGACGTATCTCCCTCGCCCCAAATGGACATGCTAACAAATGGGGAACCCGACTGTTTTCTTGTCGTGGATCGTCTGACGGCGGGTGAAGTCTCGCTCGAACGCTTACGCGATTCGCTTGAAGGGGCTTTTCGACACGGCGGCGGAACGGCGTATGTATTTGTGGAGGGGACTCACGCTCCGCAGCGTGTTGCTGCTAGCCCTATGCAAAGTCACGCGAAGGAGCATGAACATTCCAAGAGCGAAACAACGTTGCGCGGCCGAGAGTATTCGCTCGATGATTGGCCATTTCGCCAAATCGGTTTTAGCGATGCACTCCGCTGTGACGATTGTCAGCTCGACTTTCTCCTACCGGAACCGCGACTTTTTAGTTTCAACAGCCCCCTTGGGGCGTGTCCTTTGTGCGAAGGGACCGGTCAAATCGTCGCTCTCGACGAGAGGCTGATTATTCCCGACCGCAAAAAGACGTTGCGAAACGGGGCCATCGCTCCTTGGACGTCGAACGCCTATGCGGGCCACTTTCGCAAGTTACTTGCGATGTCGGAAGAAATTGCACTGCCACTCGATGTTCCGTGCGGAGAGTTGTCCGCCGAACAATGGCAGCAAATTCGCGAGGGAGTATCCGTATCCTCGTCGGGAATACCCGACCACGACTTTGTGGGACTCGACCGTTTCTTCGCCGATCTCGAACAGCAGCGACAAAAAACGGCCGTTCGCGCGTTTCTCAATCGCTGGAAGAGTGCGTCGGTTTGTCCCGCCTGCTCGGGGCGTCGCTTGCGGTCGGAGGCTCTGTTTGCCCAAGTGGGAAATCGAAATATGGCCCAGTGGTGCGAGCAAAAAATTGGCGACGCATTGGCCTTCATCGACCAACTCAAACTCACCGAGCATGAGCAGCGAGTGAGCCGTATTCCGCTCGACAGCATTCGAAGTCGGCTTCAGTATTTGGAATCGGTCGGGCTGAAATACCTCACGCTCGACCGGACGATGAAAACTCTTAGTGCGGGGGAAGCCCAGCGCGTCGAACTGACTTCGGCCCTTGGCTCGACGCTCGTTGGGATGCTGTACGTCCTGGATGAACCTTCTACCGGCTTGCATCCTCGCGATGTTGAAAAATTGCTCTCGTGCATTTTGAAACTTCGCGAACGCAAGAACACCGTCGTCGCGGTCGAGCATGAAGAACTCGTGATTCGGGCGGCCGATCAAATTATCGAGATTGGTCCAGGGGCGGGCGAACGGGGTGGCGAAGTTGTTTTTCAGGGGACGCCCAGCGAAATCGTGAACTGTGAGAAGAGTCTGACCGGCGATTATCTCACCGGCCGTCGCGGAATGTCGGGGCTGTACAAACGTCGGCCCGTCAAGCAAGGTCGCATTCGCCTGACCAACGCGCGGGGAAACAATTTGCGAGCGTTGAGTGTCGAGTTTCCGCTCGGACTGTTGTGCGTGGTGACGGGCGTAAGTGGTGCGGGCAAGAGTACGCTCGTGCAAGAGACGCTATTTCCCGCGTTGTGTCGACGGATGAACATCGACGGCGCGACGCCGCTCCCTTACGATGATGTGTTCGGCGATGGTCAACTGGAGCAAGTCGCACTCGTCGATCAAAGTCCGATTGGCCGCTCGCCCCGCTCAAACCCGGTCACCTATATCAAGGCCTTTGACGAGATTCGTGGCGTCTTTGCCGAGACAGCCGAAGCGCGAATGCGAAATCTCACGGCGGGCCATTTCAGTTTTAACGTCGAAGGAGGCCGCTGCAACGCCTGTGAAGGAGACGGTTATCTCGAAATCGACATGCAGTTTCTCGCCGACGTGTTTATGAAGTGTGCCCAATGTCAGGGTCGTCGTTATCGCCGCGAAATTTTGCAGGTCAAGTATCGTAACAAGAGCATCGCCGATGTACTCGACATGACCGCTCGCGAGGCGTTCTCGTTTTTTCGCGGCTGCAAAAAAGCTCAAATTCGGCTGAAGCAACTGATGGACGTCGGGCTAGACTATTTGCGATTGGGACAACCCGCCAATACGTTGTCGGGCGGAGAATCGCAGCGATTAAAATTGGCTGGATTCTTAGCGGCCAAGCGGCGGGGCCGAAGTCTGTTCATTCTTGATGAACCAACGACCGGCTTACACTTTGCCGATGTCGTGAAGTTGCTCGATTGTTTTGAATCGCTCCTTTCCGTGGGTCATTCATTGATTGTGGTCGAACACAACGTACAAATGATGAAGGCGGCCGATTGGATCATTGATCTCGGCCCCGGCGCAGCCGAAGAAGGTGGTCAGATCGTTGCCCAAGGAACGCCCGAGCAAGTCGCCGACGATCCCCACTCCGTAACCGGTCACGTCCTTGCCGAAGCGTTCGAGCGAGAGCGAAGACTCTTGGCGGAAATCGAAGAAGAGCCGTAGGAGAGGGCTGCTCGAATTTTTTGATTGTCGCGATTTTTGATTATCGCGCCAGATGTGCTAACCCTTCGTCGTCGCCACCAAGCAGGAAACAAAGTCGGCATACGTCCAGCCGTGCGAACGAATGGCCCGTGCGAAACCGGCCGAGGGACCAAGGTCGGGATTCGCGTTGACTTCCAAAATGAATGGCTCACCCCGAGCATCCGTGCGAAAATCTACCCGCGCATAGTGCCGACAACCGGTGATCGTGAAGGCCGCGCGAGCCAGTTGCCGCAAACGGTCGGCTAAGATCAGCTCGACGTTCGCGGGACAACGGACCGGCGTCGCCCGATCGGCAATGCTCTCGGTCGCCCACTTGCTTTCGTAGGTCACAATCGGCCAAGGGTGATTTGCATCGGTGTGAAATTCGATCTCGGCGAGCGGTAGAATTTCGAGATTCGGCACAGCGATCACGCCGACATTAAACTCGCGCCCGGCCAAATACTGCTCGATCAAGACGGGTCCGTACCGCGATTGCAGTTTGGCCACTTGCTTCTGTACCGCCGTCAGATCGTGGACGACACTGTTGCCACTGATGCCCAGGCTCGCATCTTCGGCCGCAGGCTTGACAAAAAAGGGGCCATCGCGAAGGGCAATGGCGAGCGACTCGTGGGGCAGATTATCGCCTGGAGCGGCGTAAAAAAAGGCCGCCGTGGGCAATCCACCCGCCTGTAACAGCCGCTTGGTGCGAGCCTTGTCATGGACCAGGGCCAAACAGTCCGGCGGCGAACCGGTATAAGGAATCTTCAATAACTCTAAACAGGCGGCCACATGCGGCTCGTGACGCGACTTTCCACCGAACCCTTCACACAGATTGACAATTACATCGGCACGAATCGCCCCGAGCTTATCCCACAATTGCATTGCGGTACCAAAAACACCGACCGCTTCGCAACGATGACCGACAGCCGTCAGTGAGGTGTGGAACGCCTGGACCGATTCGAGTACGCCCAACTCCGAGGCGTAGTCGGGATGCTCGGTCGGGAGAGTCGGCTCGTTGAACAGAATCGCAACGTTCACAGGGATGAGTTTTGGAAAGTGAATGAACCTGTTGATCGTTGCGAAAATGACGACCTTTTTTCGGGTGAACGCCCGCCTTACGTTCCCATAATGCGGGGTGGGACCGGCAACACGATGGTGAATTTCGTGCCGTGGCCGATGTCACTTTGGACAAAAATGCGACCCCGATGGGCTTCAATGATTTTTTTCGCCGTCGGCAGTCCGAGTCCCGACCCACCCGGCTTCGTCGAAAAAAAGGTGTCGAAAATTTGTCCAATCGCTTCGGCGTCGATCCCGGTGCCCGTGTCGATCAACTCGAGGGCCACGCCCGCGGTGGCAGCCTTGGTGCGGACGACGAGTTGTCCGCCGTGCGGCATCGCCTGTTCCGCATTGAGGACCAAATTCAACAGTGCCGCCCGAAAAGTTTCGCGGTCGATCTGCACGCTGGGCAGGTCGGGGTCGAGATAGCGAATGATCTCGATTTGGGCCGCGTCGGCGGTCGGTCGAAAAAAATCGAGGATGTCATCGAGCAGCCCATTCAGATCGGTCGGTTCGAGATTCATCCGCCGCAGTTTAGCGAAATTGAGAAAGTCGTCGAGAATATCTTGCAGCCGCTGACATTCTTTTTGCACAACGCCGATCTTTTGCAACGCGCGGCGGTCTCGGGGCGTTTGCGGATCGGCGAAATCCTCGCCCAACAATTCCATGTTTAGACGAATGGTCGAGAGAGGATTCTTGATCTCATGGGCCAGCCCTCCCGCCAAAGCGGCGATCTCGTGATACTGTTCGACGATGCGACGGTTCACCTCGGCCGTGGTGACATCGGCGGTCGGGGTTTCGTCGTTGAGGGGATGACTGGTAAGCATGGAACCATCATCCCATCCGGGGCCAGAAATTCAAGTCCGCCGGATGATGGAGTGGCGGGAAACAGGGCGGAGAACAACAACCGTGGATGTTGACCGACATGTCAGGTATCATGGCGGTTAGGGGATTCTTAGTCTGCTGGATGTTGACGGAAGAACAACCAGGAGCGAGTTTCCCAATGATGATTACCATCGTCCGACATATTCGCACCGGAAAGTTCACGATGTTCATCGAATCCATCATCACGATCATCCTGTCGATGGTCGCACTGGTCTGCTTTTTGGCGATGGCCGAATCAAGGCCGGGAATCGCAAGAGTTTGTAAAATCTCGGCCGGAGCGGCGGTTTTGTCCCTTCTCTTTCTGTCGGAGGCACTTGTCCTGCACATGACCCTCACGGGTCTTGTTTCGCTTGCTTGTTTTGCTTCACACGCCACCCCAAGAGTCGCTCGATCTGTTCTGACCACCGCAACCCTCGGCAGTTACGCTTGTGTCATCGTTCCACCGATTGCAAATCGCTATTTAGCAACACAACTTCGGGCGGAGTTTCCCTTGGAATCACTCTCCGCACGATTGGCTTATGAACGAAAGCCAGATGGTTCGTCAAAGATGTCAGCGAACGCCTCGTCCCCACTTTCGGAACCGATCGAATCGAATTTGCGTCATCTGGAAGGACGCGACTACGAAGCGTTTTATCGCGGCCAAATGCTCGAGCGGATTCATAGCGATCATCAGGCCAACTTTTTGGAGGCGATGAGTTTCGGCTATCGGAGAATGGTCAAGATACGCGTTCGTAAAGAGGCAATCGTGTTGCCCGAGTCGCCGCCGATTCCGTTCGAGGTTTCGACCAAGGATGGTTCGACAGTTTCCCTTGCCAATCGTACGGAACCTTCGTCGGCGACCCCGCACCCGGGTGAGGTGTCACTGACGAACTTAAATTGGGCGAGCCTCGAAGATTTTCTGGATAAGGGTCGAATGGGCTACGTTCAAGATCGCGAGCATGTGGCCGGATTTCTTCCTCATCGCTTTACCAAAATGCCCGGTCCCACGACCGAGCCTTGGCGAAACACGTGGCAGATTTCGCGACTTGAATTGATTGGGATTTTGAAACACGCGACACCACGAGTCTATATCTCCGAACGTCTGCCACGAATGGATGACCTTGCCAAGGCCCCGACCAGGGATACGAATTGGTTTGAAGCGGACGCCCTCCGGCGGCTTAGAACCAAAGAGGACCTGGTGATCGACTACGAGCTGGAACGCATTTGGATGGTGGGATCACTGCGGGCAGGATCGGACTGTCAAAAATGTCATGCAGTCCAGCGGGGGGAACTTCTCGGCGCATTGAGCTACGAACTTGTCACTGAAAAACATCGAAACGACAAGACGAGTGGATTCGCCGCTGAGCGATGAATCCTCACTGACATCGTTGACCCACTTGAGGGCAATATTTCGTAACTCTTGTAGATTGGGCGTCAATTGAACAGCGTTCCGGTCGTGAACGACCGGGCTAAGCGGCGCAGTATTGCGTCACTATCGCCCAATGACGACTCTTGATCATTGACCGGATACGTCAAACTACTTGATCTCCAATTCCACCGAACGCTTGACCGTTTTCGACGGGTCGGGCGAAAACGTAATGTTGTACTGCTTCTTGTTCTTGTCGGCATGACCCATCGTGAACGGATGGGCAACGCGGTCGTCGATTCCCTCGGCGTGCAAAACTTCACCAGCCGGAAACGGTGCGACACTCGCATACACAGTGATTTCCATCCTGCCCGGCACATCGCCGACCTTCAGCGATTGACCCGTCGGCGGATAGCGATATTCTTTGCCGCCGGGAATTTTAGTACTCGAGGGAACCCAAATCTTTTTTAGTCCCGCGTGGTTGGTCGCAATGACCTCGATGTACACATCATGGTTGGGCGTGATCGTGACGGCGAATTTTTCGCCAGGCGAGTATTGGTTGCCTTTCTTGCCCGTCCCGACCGTGATGCTGCACG
>JAYUFG010000225.1:0-5570 GCA_043738845.1 Planctomycetaceae bacterium | reverse complement strand
CCAGCCGTTGTCGCGCCGCGGACTTTTTGGGCTGTATTTTTGCCGTTCCGTTGACTATCGAATTACCGCGTCAGGGGGTAGAGTATTGGGTTTGAGTTCTCGACCCATTAGCGAAGTACACGCATGGCAAAAAACATTCCCAATCCCGGAACGGCGGACTCCGGCCGCCGCCGCAACGGAAACAACCCGTCGGCGAACAATGGCGATGATCGGCCAGCATTGTCCGCCAAGACGAACGACAAGGGGCAGATTTTCTCTCCTATCCGCCAGAAATGGTTGGTCGAAACCCCGGAAGAGCGCGTTCGCCAAGCCTATGTCGTTTCGCTTCACAACGAATACGGCTTCGACCTGAATCAGATGGACGAAGAATTGCACGTTGCTGGTCGCGGTTCGGCCCAAGCACGAGCCGACGTCGTTATCTGGCGCACGGCCCAAGACAAGTCCGACCGCAAAGCCCCCTTGATTGTTATCGAATGCAAGTCCGATAACGTCACCATCAAAACGGCCGACTATGCGCAAGGGGAAGCCTACGCGCTCTACACGAATGCCCCGTTTTTCGTGACGCACAATAACCGGGAAACGCGGTTTTGGCGCACGCAAAAAGATCGAATGCCGGGAAATGTCGAGGAAATCGAAAATATCCCACATGCGACCGCGAGCGATAAAGACATTGAAGAACTCATCAAGAAACTCAAAACATTCAAGGAAGACGAATTCGCCGACTTGCTCCATTCGTGCCACAATGTCATACGCAACCGCGAACATCTTGATCCAGCGGCGGCGTTCGACGAAATCGCCAAAGTGCTGTTCGTCAAGGTATGGGTCGAACGCGAGATGCGACGTAAGCGGCAGCGACAGAACCTATTCACAGCAGATTGGCTCGACACACAAGTCAGCGATAACCCACTTCAATATCTCTTCAACCAAACCAAGGATGCGTACCGCGAAGACCGCATATTTGACGAACGCGAGCAACTCAACCTAAAACTAGCCACCGGGCGAGAAATCGTCCGCCTACTTGAACGCTACAACCTTTCGGATACAAGCGAAGACGTCAAGGGAATCGCCTTTGAGCGATTCCTAGGAAAGACCTTTCGTGGCGAAATTGGCCAATTTTTTACGCCGCGCACCATCGTCGAATTCATGGTTCGCATGGTTGGTCCGCAGGAAGGGGATATCGCTTGCGACCCGGCCAGCGGATCAGGCGGCTTCCTCATTCGCTTCTTCGACATCGTGCGCCAACAAATTCTCGCCGACGCCGACCGACAATATCAGGACTACGCCAACGAACTTGAGGGCGTGCGAAAGTCGGATGCCAAGCGGGCGGAAATGCTCCGTAAAAAGTACGACGACATCCAAGCCACCATCGACCAGCGGACAAACGGCTCACGCATCTGGAATCTGTCGAATCTCTGCGTCTATGGCACCGATGCCAACGACCGCATGGCCCGCACTAGCAAGATGAATATGATCTTGCACGGCGACGGCCACGGCGGAGTTCACCATCACAATGGGTTTGTGAATGTCAACGGCATTTTTGAAGAACGGTTCGACGTGATTCTCACCAATCCACCCTCCGGGTCGAGCGTCGAACCATCGGATGTACTGACGGAGGATCAAACAACCGTTCACCCCGACGCCGATCGGCGGTATCGACGTGAATACGGTGATCTTTACAAACAAGCCCGCGCTGCGGTCGAAGCCGCCAAAGGCAAACCGATTGCTTCGTTGTTTGAGTTACCCAAGCGCGGCGGCGAGGGGCGAACGCTGGGCAAAGTGAAAACGGAAATTCTGTTCATCGAACGCTGTCTCGCCTTGTTAAAGCCGGGTGGCCGTTTGGGGATCGTGCTACCCGAAGGAATCTTCAACAACCCGTCCCTGGCCTACGTTCGCGAGTTCTGCGAAGACCGAGCCCGCATCCTCGCGGTCGTCAGTCTGCCGCAAGAAACATTTCTTTCGTCGGGGGCTAGCGTCAAGGCCTCACTCCTATTCCTGCAAAAGTTTACCGCTAAGGAACAAGCCGACTTCGACAAGAAACAAGCGGCGGCCCGAAAGGAAGTTGAAGCGAAGTACGCCGATGAAATCGCGGCGGAAACGGCCCGGTTGGAAGCGGCGATTGAGACGGCCAAGGAAGCCAAAGACGCTGATGCCCGTAAGGCGATGCAAACCGAACTGCGGGTTTACCTGAACCGAATGGCCGACGTGAAAACGCGCGAAGCCCGTGCGCTGTTGAAAGAGCGATTCGACTACCCGATTTACTTGTACGAAGCGGAGAAAGTCGGCATCACAGCCACGGGCGAACCGGACGCCAATGAACTCTATCCTAACGACCGATTGCCGACCGGCATGACGCCCGAAGATACCTGTTTGGAACTCTATCAAAAATTCCTCAAAAACCCAAAAGCGTTCATACTAACTGGGGGGCCAGCATGACCGACGATAAATCTTCTCCCGACCAACTTCTGCAGGGCCAACTGCTGATCTACGAAGATGGCGGTTCAAAATTGCAGGTCCGCCTTGATGGCAACACCGTTTGGTTGACCCAGGCCGGTATGGCGGAACTCTACCAAATCACCAAGCAGAATGTCAGCTTGCACATTCAGAACATTTTAGACGACAAGGAGTTACGGTCCGAAGCAGTTGTCAAGGAATACTTGACAACTGCCGCCGACGGAAAACGCTACCGCACTCTGCACTACAACCTCGACATGATCCTGGCTGTTGGCTTTCGCGTCCGCTCGCCGCGCGGCACCCTGTTCCGCCGATGGGCGACAACCCGCCTCAGTGAATTGCTCGTCAAGGGTTTCACGCTCGACGACGACCGGATCAAGGCGGGCCGCACCATCGGGGCCGATTACTTCAACGAACTGCTCGAACGCATCCGCGACATCCGCGCGAGCGAACGCCTGTTCTATCAAAAGATCACCGACATCTACGCCACCAGCATCGACTACGACGCCCATGCCGAATCGACGCAACTCTTTTTTCAAACCGTTCAAAACAAAATGCACTGGGCCGCTCACGGACACACCGCCGCCGAGATCGTTCGCGACCGGGCTAATGCGTCGCAGCCGAACCTGGGGCTGACCACTTGGAAAAACGCCCCCGCCGGTCCGGTCCGCAAAGGCGACGTGACGATTGCCAAGAACTATCTGAGCCAAGAGGAACTTTCTGCGTTGAATCTGATCGTCTCGGCCTATCTCGACTTTGCCGAACTACAAGCCCGCTCGCGCCGCCCAATGCACATGACCGACTGGATCAGCAAGCTCGACGACTTTATTCGGCTCAGCGACCATGACATTCTCACACACGCCGGACGCATTTCCCACCAACAGGCCGAAGAACACGCCCGCGCCCAGTACGAACAATACGATCAACATCGTCGTGCCCTCGGAGACGCTGCCGACTCGAGCGACTTTGACGAAGCGGCGAAACGATTGGCCGACCAACTCCCGGCATCGAAGCCCGCCCGCCGCCGCAAAAATAAACCGGGTGAACAACCAGAGGGTGCGGAATGAGTGCCGATAGTTCTGTATTTCCACGCGCCTTTGTGGTTCAGTTTCGCGACTTGAGCCGTTGGGACGTGGCGTTCTTTCAACAATTGGATTGGCGTTGGCCAGAAGAAACCATTCGCCCAGTTGGTGACGCGGTTGTTCGACGTCGCATTGAGGTTGATGCATCGGCGGATCGTACTTACTTACCGATCATAGAAAAAATCACTTTCGGTGGGCAAATTTGCGTAACTTCGCCCAATCAACGAATCGGATATATGGGCCGACTATTTTGGGCAGAAACCGGATGTCTGGTTTACAGCAAGATTCGCGTGAAGCAAGGGTCACTCGCGATTGTTTGCGATGACATAGGACGGTTAGCAGTCAGTTCCGAATACCCCGTTTACGAAATCAATCCTAAAGTAGCCGATGCGAACTATCTTGCCATCGTGATTCGAAGTGCCCCTTTCAAGTGTTTGCTCGAAGGATTATCACACGGCGGCTCCACAAAAACACGTATCCCGCCTGAAGAATTTGAGCGACAGAAAATTCCCCTTCCTCCGCTGCCGGTGCAACGGAAGATCGTGGCGGCCTGGGAAGCCGTTCGCTCCAAGGTGGACCAAGCACACGATGACCTTAAACGCCCCATCGCGATACTTGATGCCGAACTGCGAAAAACCGCACAAATGGACTCGTTACAACGCAGTTGTCTCATCGCGCGATGGAAGGATTTGGAGGCCTTGGACCTGAACTCCGCACGCGCTTCGTTGTTTCGTCTGGATAACCCCACCTTCAAGCCACTGGGAAACTTCGCCGAGGAAGCAACCGAACTTGTGAAGCCGTGGGAACAACCCGACAAGGATTGGCCCGTCTACGGAGTGAATAATAAAGTCGGCGTTGTGTTTAGTCATTTCCAGAAGGGCCAAGACTTCAACGCTCCCTACAAGCGTATTCGCAAGGATTGGTTCTTTCACAATCCAACGCGGTCCAGCGTCGGTTCACTGGGAATCGTTCCCGATGTACCGCCCGACGCGCTCACCAGCCCGGAATATCAAGTGTGGCGAATTACCGGTGGGTTATTGCCGGACTTTGTGGCAACGCTGATTGCAACGTCGTATTTTATCGACTTGATTCAGATACATCGTGTGGGCGCCGTTAAACAGCGGTTGTACGTCGAAAACTTATTGCAGATACCGATTCCTGTTGTATCTGATTCGATGCAACGCAAAATCGCCGACCTACGGAAAGCGGCGATAATAGCGTTGGCCGACGCCAAGGCCCGCGCCGACGCGGCCAAGGCCGACGTGGAAGCAATGATCCTGGGAACCAAACCCGTCGAGTAGAATGCGGCGGCGTGGGCACCGGCCCCTGGAACTCTATCGCCGTTTACTTCCCGTCGCGGGTAACACCCCTTGGTTTCCCACCGCTGGCGCAGCCCAGAGGCATTCGTTTTAGCACGTCCATCGAACGAAACGACTTCCACACCGACGCCGGTTGCCCACCTCAATTATCCCTATTCATCGTTCATCGTTCCGCATTCATCGTTTCCCCAAAATGGCCCAATTTTAACCCACGACAAAACGACCAAAATATGCTATAATCCAGCCAGAGCCATTGTCGTCTTTCGCTCCCGCGAAAGGACGCAGGTGTTGACGTGAGTGAATCACAACCCAACGTCGCGCGAATTTGCGGTCGCTGGAAAGCTGGAAAATACGAGTGTCCCGCGATTAAACTCGCAACTTCTCCTCCGCCGTGCCAATAAGTCGCGACTTATTGCCGCGCGAAGTTGAAACCATCGCGAAAACGCCGGAAGTTTTCGCCATTGCGAAATCGCTCCGAGCAAAAAGTCCGACTTATTGCGCGCAACCCTATGGGGCCCCCAGGGAAAAACGCAATAACCAATAACTCGGTGCCCATCGCGGCTGAAATCCTCGATCCACAGACCGGTAAAACAGTCGCGGATATATTCAGACAATCGCTCTCGGAGCGACATAGTGTATGCCTCCAGTGTCAAAGGTTGTTTCGGTATCGAGTTAGTTTCGCGGCTCCAACTCCGTCAACTGCCGGTCGAGTCGCGTA
>JAYUFG010000224.1:0-2103 GCA_043738845.1 Planctomycetaceae bacterium | reverse complement strand
AAAGCCGCCCCGACTTCAGCGACGATTCTGATCCGCGGCGCCAGCGGCGCCGGAAAGGAGCTGGTGGCGAGGGCGTTACACTACAATTCTCCCCGGCGGGATCGGCCGCTCGTCACCATCAATTGCGCGACGCTTCAAGAGACGCTTCTCGAAAGTGAACTCTTTGGTCACGTTCGCGGGTCATTCACGGGTGCGGTCAACAATCGGACCGGACGATTTGAAGCGGCACACACGGGCACGATTTTTCTCGACGAGATCAATTCCACGACGCCGAAGCTGCAAGTCAAATTGCTCCGCGTGTTGCAAGAACGCGAGTTTGAACGGGTTGGCGATACGCAAACGATTCGCGTGGACACTCGCCTCATTGCCGCGAGCAATCGTGATTTGCTGGAGGAAATTGCCGCCGAACGGTTTCGCGACGACTTGTATTATCGCCTAAACGTCGTGCCGATTCACCTCCCGCCGCTGCGCCGACGACGCGAGGACGTTCCCGAACTCGTGAGTTTTTTCCTCAATGTGTACAACGAAGAGAATGACCGTTACGTCGTTCATTTGCAAAAGGAAGCCCTCACCGCATTGCAGGATTACTCTTGGCCGGGCAACGTGCGTGAGTTGCAAAACTATATCGAGCGGGCGGTTGTCATGGCGACGGGCGACGAGTTGACGACCGACCTTTTGCCGCCGGAACTTCTCACAGGCAAGGTGCCGAAAGGCCCGCGACCGCGCGGCGTCGATCTTGAATCGCTGACATTTGAACTGGTGCAGCTGGGACTTGCCACGGCCGGTCCGCAAGAAGACGCCCTGCATACGAAGATTGTCAATCGGGTCGAGCGGGAACTGATCGCGCAGGTTCTCGCCTCGTGCGAAGGTGTGCAAACCAAAGCCGCCGCTCGCCTCGGGATCAACCGCAACACACTCCACAAAAAACTGAAAGAATACGGATTGGAGGACGGAGAGGTGCAGGGAGGGTAGGAAACATTCAACAATGAACAGGGAACCCGATAGCGGATCAGCCTTTTGTTTCCTGTTCATTGTTGAATGTTCATTGTTTCCCCCCTCCCCATTCATCCTTCATCGTTCCTAATTCATCATTTCCCCCCATGTTCCTCTCCGTCACCATTGGCTGTTTCGCGATGAGTTACGGCATTGCGCTGGCTTTGGAGATTGTCCGTTTTTGGTTTCAACATGCGGCTCGCGGGGCGATCATGTTGGCGTTTGCCGGTTTGGGGTTTGTTACGCATACGCTGTTTTTGATTGCCCGGGCAATACGCGAAAATCCGCAAGCGGCACCCTTGTCGAGTTGGTTCGATTGGTTTTTGCTGGCGGCGTGGTTGTTGGCAGCCTTTTATTTGTATCTGACGATCTATCATTGGCGAACGGCGATGGGCTTGTTCGTGTTGCCCGTCGTGCTGGGACTTGTCGGTGTGGCGACATTTTTTGCCAGTCGTGAAAACTTTCCACAGTCCGAAGCCCGCACGATTTGGGGACGCATTCACGGCGGGGCGTTGCTGTTGGGAACGGTCGCCGTGAGCCTGGGCTGCATCGCCGGATTGATGTATCTGGTGCAGGCTTATCGGCTGAAGAAAAAACTGCCCGCGTTTCCCGGCTTTCGACTTCCCAGCTTGGAATGGCTGGAGCGGACGAACATTCGGGCGTTGGTCATTTCGGCAATTCTACTAGGGGCGGGAGTAATTTCGGGCGTGATTCTGAATATAATTCAGCGGGCCAACGAGCAAGCAGTCGCCCTGCCGTGGAGCGATCCGGCTGTTTGGAGTTCGGCGATGTTGTTTGCGTGGCTCGTCGCCGTCTTGATTTTCAACATGGTGTATCGGCCTGCCCGAGGTGGGCGAAAGGTCGCGTATCTGACGGTCGCCAGCTTTGTCTTTCTGGCAATGGTGTTCGCCGTCCTGTTGTTCGTTCCGACCAAACATGGTGCCGAAAAAAGCGACGGCGGAAAAACCAAACTTCCGACCGTCGCGATTGTCGTCTTTCGCTCCGCGAAAGGACGTTCTTTCGCGGAGCGAAAAACGACAATCATTTATGTGCCCACCCTTACGCAAACATCCGTTTCCAACACAACCGATCCAGGAGCTATTGTATGAA
>JAYUFG010000223.1:0-14847 GCA_043738845.1 Planctomycetaceae bacterium | reverse complement strand
CATCTTCGAGTTCGCCGCCAAGGGCCACAAGGGCGAGGGCCCGAACATGATCCTCGACGACGGCGGCGACGCCACCCTGCTCATGCACCTGGGCAAGCGCGCCGAGAAGGACCTCTCGGTGATCGCCGATCCGCAGAGCGAGGAGGAGCGTCTGCTCTATGCCTCGATCAAGGCCAAGCTCGCCACGGACTCCACCTGGTACAGCCGCAAGGCCGCCGAGATCATCGGCGTGACCGAGGAGACCACCACCGGAGTGCACCGGCTCAAGGAGATGAGCGAGAAGGGCACGCTGCTGTTCCGCGCGATCAACGTCAATGACTCCGTCACCAAGAGCAAGTTCGACAACCTATACGGCTGTCGCGAATCCTTGGCCGACGGTATCAAGCGGGCAACCGACGTCATGATCGCGGGCAAAGTGGTCGTCATCGCTGGTTACGGCGACGTCTGCAAGGGCTGTGCCCATTCGATGCAGCGTTATGGTGCCCGCGTTCTTGTCACCGAGATTGATCCGATCAACGCCCTGCAAGCTGCGATGGAAGGTTTCCAGGTTGTGACGATGGAAGATGCCGCCGCCCAGGGGAACATCTTTGTCACGACGACCGGCTGCTGCGACATCATTCGCGGCGAGCATATTCAACAGATGAAGAACGACGCGATCATCTGCAACATCGGCCACTTCGATATTGAAATCGACGTCGCCTGGATGGAGAATGAAGTCAAGTCAGGCCGCGCCAAAAAGGTCGAGATCAAGCCCCAGGTAGATCGTTACACGTTCGCCAGCGGTCGGAGCATTCTGCTCCTTGCCGAAGGTCGGCTCGTGAATCTTGGCTGTGCGACCGGTCATCCTTCGTTCGTGATGAGCAACTCATTCACGAACCAGGTCATGGCTCAACTAGCGTTGTGGAACGAGTCGGATAAGTACGACATCGGCGTCCACATGCTGCCCAAGAAGCTGGACGAAGAAGTTGCCCGCTTGCACCTTGACCAAATCGGCGTGAAGCTGACGAAGTTGACGAAGAAGCAATCGGACTACCTCGGCATTCCAACCGAAGGCCCATTCAAGCCGGAACACTATCGGTACTAACATTTTCACGAGCGAATTCCATGAATCTCAAAGTGGTGATTGAGCCTGGCGAAGACAGCGGCTTCGTCGCACATGTACCCGCTTTGCGCGGCTGCTGGTCGCAAGGCTCGACCCGCGCCGAAGCGGTAGAAAATATACGGGAAGCGGCCGAAGCCTGGCTCGAAACCGAACAGGACAAAGCCGAAGACGCGAACAATATCAAGGATATCGAACTCATTTCCCTTTGATCGACGGTTGTCGTCCCAATGCCGAAATTGCCCGTCATCAGCGGACGAAAAGCACGTCGCGCACTTGAACGAGATGGTTGGGTTTTCGACCGACAACATTCGAGCCACATGATTTTGACGAAGGCTGGGGTTCCGTTTAACCTGTCCGTTCCGGATCACCGCACCCTCGACCGAGGATCACTCCGCGGTTTGATTCGCGATGCCAATCTGACGGTGGAACAATTCTTGGGTCTATTGAAACAGGGATAGGAGCCGATCCGTCCGCTCATTTTAACCGTCCGGCGTATCGAGCAGGTGTTGCAAACGCTCTGCCAGTTCCGGCGGAAAGCGATCCAACCAACTCGCATCAAGAAGGTTGACATCTAACATGTCCCGAACATGGACCTTGTCAACCGTTCGATTGGACACAAGTTTCATCCACACTAAAGCGGACAACGACAAGACCCGCATCCCGCTGAGAGCTTCAAAATCGGTTACGTTTGGGGCTGTGATCAAATCGTAGCTCCGAATCTTTTCGTTCGCAAATACGATTCTGACCGCATCAACGACCCGTCCATCGGTTCCGTCCAAAAAAATGTCGCTTTCCTTATCCTGGGCGGGCACGAAATTCGCCAACGCAAGTGCGACGCTCGCTGTCGCGATGTCGGACCTTCGCAGAACCAAATGGACATCCTTTGAGGTTCGAACCGCCGCAGGTTCGACGGAAGCAACCCACGCCTCGACCGCATTATCACCAGCAACTGCGTAAGGAATACCAGCACCATCGAGGGCTGCGGCCGCACGTCGTACTCGGCGACGAACGCGCTCGACGGCTTCGACCATTCGATCAATCGTGGACATTTTGAAAAATGGATCGGACATAACGCTTTATCCTGGAATGGCCCTTGTGGAATTATACCTACCGCCAAGCCCTTGCAACAACGGGTCGAATCTCGACAATGGGGGCACGATGTTCCACGTGGAACAATTAATACATCCTAACGCTTAGCTGGTCGGCCACGACCGGAATTGAATTCGCGGCGTTATTCAGAAACATTGCCGCGTGGACGCGGCGGCTAAGCATTCGATCCTTCGCATTTTATTCATTACTCACTGTTCTCCATTCTCATCTCTCCATTCATCCTTCATCATTTTCCCCTCCCCCATGTCCGACATCCAACCCTTCCGCGCTCTTCGTTACGACCTTGGCCACGTCGGTTCTCTTTCCGACGTGATCTGTCCGCCGTATGACGTGATCTCGCTCGAGTTCCAAAACGAACTCTACCTTCGCCATCCGGCCAACTTCGTCCGCGTCGAACTCAACCGGGATGAACCGCTTGACGACGACCACAACAATCGCTACTCCCGGGCGGCCCGGTTTCTGAAGAACTGGAAGTCCGACGGCGTCCTGTTCGCGGAATCGCAAACGGCGGTTTACGTTTATCATCAGGTGTTCCACGTGGAGGGACGTGAATATGTTCGACGGGGATTCATGGCCCGCTGCCGGCTAGAACGGTTTGGCGAAGGGAACATTTTCCCGCACGAGGAAACACTGTCGGGTCCAAAGGCGGATCGGCTGCTCCTGATGAAGTCATGCAAAGCGAACCTCAGCCAGATTTTTGGCCTCTTCCCGGACCCCAAGAACGAAACCCAAGCACTGCTCGAAGCGGCCATCGCGAACCAAACCCCGCTCGAAGCCAAAGATCACCTGGGCGTGATCAGCCGAGTTTGGCCCGTCACCGATTCGTCCGTGATTGCCAAATTGACCGGGCTGATGGGGTCGAAATCGGTCTTCATCGCCGATGGGCATCATCGCTATGAAACCGCGTGCAATTATCGCGACGAACTGGCCGCGGCGGGAAAGCTCGATTCAAACCACCCGGCGAACTTCGTACTCATGATGTACGTCGGGATGAGTGACCCAGGCTTGGTCGTCCTGCCCACCCATCGGTTGTTTCGCGGCTTGCCGGAAATGACCTCCGCCGATCTGGTCGCCAAGTTGGGCGATTGTTTCACGTGCCGCGTGGCGGGCGAAGGGACCGATCTGGCCCAAACCGTTTGGGACGAGATCGAAACCAACGACGAGCAAGGGACGATTGGACTGTTCACGGGCAAGGATGAACGCTGGACCGTTGCCAAGATCACGGCCAAAGGACGTGAGCGAATTGCCAACGTCGCCGCTGACCACAGTGAAGATTGGCAAGGACTGGGCGTTTCGATCCTCCACCGGCTCATCATCGAAACCCTGTTCAGAGCGAAAGAATTGCCCAAACCGAAGTACGTTCATTCGGTAGAAGAAGTCGTCGAAAGCCTCGATGCGGGCGACTCTGCTGCACGGGACGCGACCGGAGTAATGGGCACGGGTGGGCGGTTTGAACTCGCCGCCCTGGTCATGCCCGCCACGGTCGATCATATTCGTTCGATCAGCCAGAATGGCGAACGAATGCCCGCCAAGAGTACCTATTTCTATCCAAAGCTGCTCGGCGGCTTGGTCATCAACCCGCTTGAGTAGGTTTCGACGTGAGATGACAGAATGTTCCACGTGAAACAATTATCTTGTACACGCGGCGTCACGCCGCGTTCTTCTTCGTAGATTTCATTTCTAGAACGCGGCGAGACGCCGCGTGTACAAGGGAGGCCGTAGGCGTAAGTTGCGTGCTTTGTGATAAATGCAAAGCTAGGGTTGGCTTTAATGTTCCACGTGGAACATTTTCTTCCAAAAAGTACAAGCGGAAGGATGCTGCGTGTACTTTCCAATCGCGTCGAAACCACGCGTTTACGAGTAAATCACCGACCTTGCCTGTTGCATAAATAAAATGTTCCACGTGGAACATTTTGAATAGGTTGACCTTAATGTTCCACGTGGAACATTTTCGGGCGGGGAACCTTCGATGCTTGTCAGGCCACGAAAGATTGCCCAATTTTAACTCTCGCTATACGAACGATTTTGGAGTAGGTTCACGAAACCCGGACATTTCTTCCCCAAAGTACAGGCAGCATCCTTCCGCTGCTTAAAACCACCAAAAACGCGGCAAGGTGCCGTGTGTACTTTTCAAACGCAGCAAGACGCCCCGTTTCCAAGTTTGCAAACTGCCATTCGCGATTTGCGATTTCGCGTCTACAATCCCGGCCGCTTTGAATTTCGTGTTACGTCATCACCTCCTTCGTTTTGCCTTTTGCATTCTGACTTTTGCGTTGTCCAACCATGTCTCGTATTCTCTGCATCGCGAATCAAAAAGGGGGCGTCGGCAAGACGACCACGGCTGTCAATTTGGCGGCTGGATTAGCGATTGCTGGAAATCGAACGTTGTTAATCGACTTGGATCCGCAATGCAATGCCACCAGCGGCCTCGGTTGTGTACCGGCAGATCGTCATCCGCTCCTGTCGCGTCAACCTTTGTCCGAAACGCTCATTAAGACGAGCGTGGCGAATCTCGAACTCCTGCCTGGCAGTCGCAGTTTTCAAGATGTTGAACAACTGGCCCAGGGCGATGCGTCGCAGACGGCAACATTGCGACAACATTTGGCGGCGGGACTGAGTGAGTACGATTTTGTGCTGATTGATTGCCCACCATCACTGGGACAACTTACGCGTTCCGCCCTGGCCCAAGCGACGGAAGTCCTCATGCCGATTCAGTGCGAGTATTTTGCGATGGAAGGTTTGGCGCAAATGATCGATGTCATTCGTCAGATCATGCAGGAACGGCCCGAGCGACTTCGCTTCGGCGGAATTGTTTTGACCATGTATGACCAATCGCTCGAATTGACCTACGAAGTCGAGGGCGAGGTCCGCGATTTTTTCGGTGAAATTGTGTATCAGACGGTCATTCCCCGTGACGTGGCCGTTGCCGAAGCTCCCAGTCATGGAAAAGCGGTGCTGAATTACGCCCCACGATCCCGCGGGGCGAGGGCCTACATTGAACTTTGTATGGAGGTACTCGAACGTGTCTAAAGAAAAACGTCTCGGTCGCGGATTGGAAGCCTTACTCGGTCGCCCTTACACGGCGGCACCAGAACTTGAACCGGACAATTGGCATCAACCGAACTCGGGCGGCGCGACCAATCTCGGCGGCGGACTGGTCTCGCTCAGCGTGTATGAAATCGACAGCAATCCTTATCAGCCACGTCGCGAGTTCAACGCCCTAGAGATTGACGAACTTGCCGAGAGCATCGTCGCGCATGGACTCATTCAGCCAATCGTTGTGCGCAAGCAAGGTGAACGATATCAACTCATTGCTGGAGAGCGGCGACTGCGGGCGTCGATCAAGGCGGGGCTTTCTGAAATCCCCGCGCAGGTTCGCGAAGCGGACGATCGTCAGATCAACGAAATCGCGATCATCGAAAATTTGCTGCGTAAGGATTTGAATGCTCTGGAAAAAGCGTCGAGCTTTCATCAATACTTGCAACGCTATCAATGCACGCAAGAAGAGTTGGCGCACCGACTGCACATTGATCGTTCGTCGATTGCGAATCTCATTCGATTGTTGGAACTTCCCGAGCCGGTGCAGACTGCCCTTCGCACGTCCGCCATCTCGCCGGGACATGCCCGCGCATTGTTATCGCTGAACGAATCGGCACAGATCGAGTTTTGCCATCGGGTACAAGCCGAAGGACTGAGCGTTCGGGCACTGGAGACGGCGGTCAATGAATGGATTCACGAGGAGGACCATCCAAAGTTTGGAGTGGTCTCGCCGGAGGAACATCAGGAATTAATTCCGAAACGGAAACGAACCAAAAGTGAGCAAATCGCGTCCTTAGAGCAAGAGTTCCGCCATGCTATCGGCTCGAAGGTGCAAATCCGCCAAACTTCGAACGGCCGAGGGAAAATCGTGATCTCGTTCAATTCCAATGAGGAATTTGACCGAATTCGGGCACACGTCTCGGTGAGCCATTCGACGAAAGTTGGTTGAGAATTCTGGGAGTGGCCAAGATATCTATACTTATGTATATGATTTAATGACCGGTTGCGTCGGCGGGGGTAAGTCGTTAGTATTAGTCGTTCGAGGTGGTCCGTTTGAATTGCGGTAAGCGGCAATGGTGCGTAGCAATTCGGTGGTCATTTCCTCGGGGCGTAGCTCAGCCTGGCTAGAGCGCCTGGTTTGGGACCAGGAAGTCGCATGTTCGAATCATGTCGCCCCGACTTAGAATAGTAGTTCGTTGTTGTAAGGATATTTGAAAAACGACGAGACGTGGTTTAGTCCAGTCGACGACAACCGCCCGTCGGAAAGTACTGTGCCGCTTAGCCCGGTCGTCCGCGACCGGAGGCACCGCGTGGACGCGGTGGCTAAGGTGTGGACGCGACGGCTAAGAGCAATTGCGGCGACGATTTCATCGCGGCCCTTAGCAACCTCCACCGCGTGGACGCGGTGGCTAAGCATCGCTCGCGAATCAACGCGGTGGCTAAGCAATTTTCACCGCCAGCGGTTTCATCGCGGCGGGCAAGCACTCCTCTTAGAAGGGTTTCCTCATGTCGGTTACATCGGACTCGATGTTGCGTTGGTGCCGGGCTTTAATCAATGCTGATCCTCAACCGAAACAATCTCTCGAAGATTTTCTAGCCAGCGTTCCCAGGCTCTCGACTTTGGCTGACCTGCCCAGTGGGTCCGCCGTTATCGTTCGAGGCGATGTTGATGCCAGGCCGGGCGAAAAGGTTGGCAAGGGGGACGAACGCCTGCGCTCGATGGTCGAGACGCTCAAGTTCGGCATCGCACGCGGCTGGAAACAAGTGATCTTCGGACACATCGGTCGCAAGCCAGAGGGTTCTCTCAACGCCGTTGTCGCCCGCTTCGCAGAAATTTTGGGTCATGAAGTCACGCTGCTCGATAACTGGCTTGACGACGGTTCAACCACGATTTCCGCTGATGTTGCTGCCGTGATCAAGAACGCCAAGCCCGGCAGTATTTTCGTGTTGGAGAATACCCGCAAGTATAAAATTGAAACGGCTCTGTGGGGAAAATCGGCCGACGAGTTGCCGCCGCTCATGGACAAGCTCGCAAAGTTAGCGAATGAGTTTGCCGCGAAGATCGGGACGACCTACATTCACGAGGCGTTCTCCGCCGGAAGCCTCGATGCGTCGAGCGTGATTGTTCCCGCCGCCATGACCCGCGTGGCACTCGGTAATTATGCCGCTGGCGAATTCGACGGGCCACTCCGCCGCTGCTTGAAAACGCAGTTGGTCATTTTCAGCGGGATCAAAATCGACAAGCTCGACGACCTGCAAGCGATGATTGATCGCGGGACGGTCCGCTGGGTGTTGACGGCTGGCTCGCTCGCGATGGCGTTGCGAAAAGGTGCCGCCGAACTCGATGGCCAAACCGTTTGCATTGGTGCCGCCGAAGCCCCGGCCAATTCGTCCAAGCCGACTTACATCCCGCGTGAGCGGGTTGAGCAAGCCAAACAAATGATGGCCGACGGTCGCAAGAAGGGGATCGAGTTTATTTTGCCGGTCGATTCGATTCGCCAAGATGGTCAAGCCGTTGACGTTCTCGGTCCGACCGATGAGCAGTTCGACATCGGACCGAAGACGAGCGACCTGTTTGAAAAACGAATTGGCGAGGTTTTAGAAACGGCCAAGAAGTCGGGCGGACTGGTCGCGTTTCACAACGGCGTGTTTGGCATGTTTGAAGACGCCCGATTTGAGGAAGGAACTCGCCGTTTCATTTCGCAACTCAAACGGATGAAAGACGCTGGTGCTGAGGTTTACGTCGGCGGGGGCGAAGGTGGCAAAGCCCTCAAGTTGTATGGCCAACTCGATTGGGTCACCCACTGCTTCACCGCTGGCGGAACCGTACTCAACGCCCTCGGCAGTGCGCCGGTACCATTTTTGCAGGCCTTGCAAATGGCGGCGAAGAAGTAGTATTCTTCGTAACGGTTGTATGAAAGGAGTACGTCGCAGGCGTCCATTTCGATGAATCGCTTCGCGAACGTGTCGCATACTTTCTTGCGCCTTTCGCGCATTTTCGTTAAAGGCCGCAGCGACCGGATGGTCGTTAGTCTCGGTGCGAGCGTCATAATGGCACCCTAGATTTCCTATTTTCTCACACAAATGGGTAATCTTCATTAACTGGGGCCTCTAGGTAGACGATACTGCGGGTAGGCTCAGTTAAAGAGCTGTAATCGGACCCTATTCCGAACCCGCCGCACGACTCAACACAAGCAATCCTAGAGGGAGTGTGGAGGGCTAAGGGTAGGGTGGTTTTTCTCCGTTTCTCCGAGCAAGGAGTGTTGTGATGAATCGTTTGTTCCTGTCTTTCGTGTTGGCTGGTGCGGTCACGCTTGTTGTGAGCGCGAACGAAGCCAAGGCCTTTGGCCACCTGTGTAGCATGCACGCCCATTCGTGCTGCGCTTCGTCTTGCGGCTGCGAAGCTGCTCCGTCTTGCGGATGTGAAGCTGCCCCTTCGTGTGGCTGCGAAGCAGCCCCATCTTGTGGTTGCGGCTGCCACCACAAGTGCCATCATCGTTGCCATAGCTGCTGCCACAGCAGCTGCGGTTGCGAAGCGGCCCCATCTTGTGGTTGCTCGGCTCCAGCCCCGACCTGCTGCGCTCCAGCCCCGACTTGCTGCAATGAATGCTGCGCTCCGAAGTGCTGCCATCATTGCCACGTCATGAGCCACATCAAGAGCTGCTGCCATTCGATCTGCCATGCTTGCAGCTCGTGCGGTTGCGAAGCTGCTCCGACCTGCGGTTGCGGCTGCGGCGGCTAAGCATTAGGTCAAAATCTGAGGATGATCGGCAACGGCGCGAATACGAAGGAATGTAACTAGGTCCCAGTGACGTGTCTCGAAATTTATTTTGCGATACGGAACGACTTTCAAAGACTCAAGTCCTTTGAAAGCCAGGACAGCAAGTCGTCTGACCCTCCACAATTGACCGGAAGGTATTGTGAGACAGAAAACTTGTGACCCAGACTGTATGGACACTACCGCCCTGAGGGGTGAAGCCATCCTTCCGCTCGGCCCATCGACTCAGATTACAATTTGAAAGCAAACCGACGGCCCGCTGGGAAACCAGTTGGGCCGTCGGCGTTTGCGCTGTACGCAAAAGTCAAAACGCAGAATGCAAAAGGCAAAACGCAGAATGCAAAACGATGTTCCCTATCGCTTAGCCGCCGCGTCCACGCGGTGAGCATCCCAATAGCGAGCCAATCGCAACCCGTGGCAGCATCAAATTGGCTAAAACCGCCCCGGCCGGACGGCGGAATCGAGTGGGCACTATGACCCGCGCGACACGCCGAAGAAGTCCGTCGCCCCAGCCCGCGCGATGGCCCAAACATTCCGTCACTCGGTGAAATCGTTTGCGTTCGAAATTGATCGTCGCAAAAAGCTCGACAAATAGCTAAACGACAACACCTTGAATCCGATCCCATCCGGCTTGGTTCCAAGTGCCCCGATGGACGCTGGAGTTCGTCCCGTTGGTACGAGCAACGCCGGAGCGTTGGCGTTTTGGCGACGAACATGATATGCACCGCGAGCGGTGCCTCTTGACTGCGCCCCCGGTTGGGAATGAACGTTGGCCACCCGCGTCAGCATTTGGAAAGTGGGGTTGGTTCGCATGTTGGTTTCCACGGAGAAAGGTGTGGGAATGGGGTCGTTGAAAACGCGAAGCGAAGACGCTGCCGTTTCGCAATTGACTGAATAATCTGCCGTGATCAGCGGGTAAGTTCGCCCGAATTACCGGCGTGATTTTGCCCGGATTTTAACCCAGGAGGATCGTCCTGTGGTCTTCGCATTCTAGCAGAATAGGGTACGTTTGTCCAGTATAAACTTGGGCCATTTTTAGGCCATTTTGCCGACGGCAAGCGGTGTTGTGAACGGCGTTATTTCGCGATTGGGACGATTCGAGGCGACAGTTAGGCCACCCTGCGTGGCGAAATCGTCGAGAAAACTGCAAATTTAAGGGTGGTGTTGCTGTTTTGTGTGTTTTTCACACAAGAAATTGCGGGGTTTTCGGAGCGCGACGGATTTTGTCCTGGTGCGAGCGGCGGAACATTCGTCCCCGTTTCGGGGCGGTCCGCCAGCAAAGGAAGCATCGCGGTCGTCGAGCGGTTCGTTCGCACGCTGAAAGAATGTATTGGAGCCTCTTCGATGTGCCCTCGGTTGGAAACCAACCGATGCCACCCGCGGTATCAAGTGATATCTACTTCAAGAAATCGACGGAAAAACAATTTTATACATACTTTTCACCGCGAACGGTGTGGACTTCGGCTACATACGCCAGGATGGCGTAATTTGGAAAATAGTTTTTGGACAGGTGTTCGAGCGTACGTTGGGCCACGGTCTCGCTGACCACAGATTCAATTTTCACGTTTTCCGACGGTTGTTCTCCAGCGCGTAGATGACGGGAGCCTTGGCCACGGGCGTCGGTCAAGGTGTAACCGGTTGCCCCCAGGGCCTTGAGTTCTGTGGTCAACTGCTCGGCCAAAACGCTTTCAGCCACGATTGTGAGTAGTTTGAGCGGCACCAAATTCATGGTTGGTTTCTCCGTGGAATTAAATGTGCGAAGGGGCGTGATCTATTTCGCTAGCCAAGCGGCCAGTTGGTAATACAGCGGAATACCTGCCAGGATATTAAACGGAAAGGTGATTGCCAACGCACAGGTCAGCGACAGCGTGGGGTTGGCCTGGGGCAGCGTGATGCGCACCGCAGGCGGAGCGGCGATGTACGAGGCGCTGGCTGCCATCGCGCCCAACATTGTACAGCCGCCGACCGACAATCCAGCCAAACGGCCCAGTCCGACGCCCAGTGCGCCGTGTACAATGGGCAATACGATACCAAACACGAGCAAAAAAGGCCCAACTTTTTTCAGATCGCCAAGACGATCGCCTGCCACAACGCCCATTTCCAACAAAAAGAGGCATAGTACGCCTTTGAAAATGGCTCCCTTCGTGTCGTAGAAAATTTCGATCGAACTCCAATTCTTCTCGCCGATAAGAAAGCCGATCACGAGTCCGCCGACCAGCAGAACCATTGTCCGCCCGGTCAAAACCTCATGCAGAACGCTACCGATAGACCGCCCTTGATCGGCCGATTTGATGGCACCGATCGCCAAGGCCAAGTGGATACCGGGACTTTCCAGGAGCGCGAGCAGCGTCGGCATAAATCCTTCGGCCGTCGCCCCCATCGAACCGACGAAAGTTTGTGCGGCAATGTATGTCACGGCGGAAACCGAGCCGTAGTGGGCGGCAATTCCGGCGGAATCCGCTACGTTAAATCGCCCTAATCGACGCAGCACCCCATAGGCCGTGAGGGGCGTAATGCAGCCCAGCAAGAGCGTGACCCCGGCTGGCGCGGCGATGGTTAAGAATGTGGCGTGGGCCAATTCCACGCCCCCTTTGAGTCCCAGGGAGAACAGCAAGTATACGGCGATACCCATGTAAATGTCTTTCGGCAGCGAAAACTCGCTATGCATGCGTCGCGCGAGAATGCCCAGGAAAAACGACAATGTGATTGGCGAGAGTAAATTGTTCGTCAACAACTCATGCAGCGTCATAGAGGATTCCTTTAGTGGTTCTTTCGGGGCTAAAAATTGCGATCGGCGTTCGAACATTTATCTCGAGTCAAATTGTTGGGAAATCGAAAGTGGCTCGAAATTTTCCGTGAGCTTCTGAAGTCGTGCGATCGAACCGTCGGGAATCGATTGCACGGTCGGCCATCGCACGGTAATGTGCCCGAGCTTACGGCGGGGCGCAGCCGGCTTGTCGTAGCGATGCAGGTGTGCGTCCGGAATCGCAAGCACCTCTTCCGGTGACGGAACGTTGCCAATGCAGTTAAACATGACAACTTTTCCCCGCACGGACGTATCTCCCAGAGGCCAGCCCACGATGGCTCGCAAATGGTTTTCAAACTGGCTGGTAACCGCGCCTTCAATCGTCCAATGGCCCGAGTTATGGACACGCGGTGCCATCTCGTTCGCGATCAGCCTGCCATTACACTGAAAAAACTCGATTGCCAAAACGCCCACATAATCCAAATGTTCCATAATCCGTTGGGCGTATTGCTCGGCTTGCTGTTGTAGTTCCTCTGTCAGCTCGGGCGCGGGCGCGATCGACCATCGCAACATTCCGTCGCGATGCTTGTTCTCAACCAGCGGATAAAACGCCAATTCACCTGCCCTTCCGCGAACGGCTAAAATGGACAGTTCCCGCTCGAAGCGAATGAATTCTTCCAAGATTAGTGGTTCGCTTCCTAATTGCTCCCAAGCCGATGCGATTTGCTCCCGTTGACTCAGGACCATCTGTCCTTTGCCGTCGTAACCCCCGCGTCGCGTCTTCAGCACGGCGGGTAGTTCGAACTCCGCGACTGCCGCTTTCAAGTCATTCTCTGAAGCGATCGCGACAAAGCGAACGGTTGGAACGCATAACTCGTGAAACAGGTTCTTTTCGTCCCACCGATCTTGCGAAACTTTCAAGGCTTGCGCTGGCGGAAAGACGGGCACTCGTTGAGCAAGCCACTCGGCCAAATTCGCGGGTACGCTTTCCGTTTCATAGGTCACGACGTCCACTTCGCCGCGAAATCGCTCGAACTCGTAGTTATTCGAGTACGCCAGCATCGCATCCTCCCCGTAGGCATAATCAAAATTTTTCAGGATCCTGAACCGCAGCCCCAAAGCCTGACCGGCAAGTGCCAGCATTCGGCCGAGTTGTCCTCCGCCCAAAATTCCAATGGTCATGATTCCTCCCGTGGGCTGGGGTTAGCAAGAACCTTCTGCGTTTGTTGGTGGCGGAATCGCCGCAGCACCTCTCGAGTTTCGGGGTACTTGTTCGCTAAGATGGCCGCAGCCAAGAGCGCGGCGTTGACGGCGCCGGGTTTTCCGATCGCGAGTGTGCCCACGGGAATTCCCGCTGGCATTTGCACTATCGACAATAGGGAATCCATCCCGTTTAACATGGTTGTCGGCACCGGGACTGCTAAGACGGGTAGAATCGTCTTGGCCGCCGTCATTCCTGGCAAGTGCGCTGCGCCTCCGGCACCGGCGATGATGAGCTCGATGCCGCGCTGCTCGAGTTGTTGTGCGTATTCAAATAGCAGATCGGGTGTACGATGCGCCGAAACAATCCGCGTCTCGAACGAGATGCCGAGTTCTTCGAGCGTTTGCGCCGCGTGGCGCATCGTCTCCCAGTCCGATTGTGAACCCATGATGATTCCAATGCGGGCGTCCATTCGATGACCTCCTATTTACTGACGTAGGTTGAAATACCGCTGTTTAGCGAACGCGAAAATCCATGTCGGTGCCGGGGCTATTGCAAATTTGGATTGCACAGACGCGTAAAATTGATTCCGCTAGTCGCTTCGTTGCAGGCATAAAAAAAGCCGGAGCAACGCAATTACTGCGGTACTCCGGCCTGCGTTCTTCGGGGCAATTCCATCCCCAAAGACAATTGGCTCGTTATTTCATCCCTGCGACGACCCGCACGATTCACGATCGGTCAAGTCTGACACGGGAACGAATTTTGAAACATCATTCACTGCTATGAGCCTATTTGTATACTTCTCCTTCCCTCTGGGAGACGGTCGTAAACGTACATGGATAGACTTCAACAACTTCGATCCGGCCAATTTATTATTTCGCAGCAAGCTTTGACGACTGCGCAAAAAAAGGCCGAAAGAGTGCGGAAAACGCAATCTTTCGGCCTTGTTTCTTTCAGGCTTGATCATCCTGAAAGACATTGCAGCGTAATAATGGTCTTCAAAATGTCCAGGCAGGCTTAACCGCCGTCCCAAAGCATCTCAAGCGTCAGAGTAATTGTCGCATTCGTAGTCCGTTCCGTCAAGATCGAGGCGACAATTTTTTCAAATGTGCCGCACGCCGCCTGCTGGATCGGCCTTCATGATATATCGGCAGGCTTTTCCACCAACGTGAAAACAATAATCCGTTCGCCTGTTTTGGTGCTGATGTCCGTATGCAAGCTTTTTACGGCCACGCCCAAAACGTCTTCGATCACGGCCTCGAGCAGCGGCCGGCCATGCTCGAGCAGCTTTCGCCGGGCTTGTTTGATAAGATCGCGTCCCTGATGCTTTTCTTCCGCCTCGCTCAATTTATGCTCGGCCGGCGTCAAGACCCCTTTCAATCGTACTAAAACCATGTCGTCGATAAGATAGGTCTTGGTCTCGAGCGGTCCCCGCCCCATGTATTCCTTTTCGAAGCGGATAATGGCTTGGCTGATTTCGGCTTCCAATTCACGTTTACTTTTCATTGGGAAAGACTCTCAGATCATTTTTCGTTCGTATCGGAACTCACGCGCCCAACGTGCAATTTGCAATTGCCTTTAACTGTCGAACACGGTCGGATGGCGGCAATGGTGAATATTAGCCGCCGCTCCCTGCACGACTTGTCTAACAGTCTAACGCCCGGAGTCAGACTTTGTCTGCGGGTGCCGTCGCCGATTTGACCGGAATCTGCACCTCGAAGAAGTTCTTGTCGCGGGGGACGAATGGGCTGTTGTAGCCCATGACCCGCCGGGTGCCACTGGCTTTGCCCAATCACATTAACACATCTCTGCTAGCATCGTATTGTACTGTTCAAAACATCGGGAAAATCGACTTTCGCGTTTTGAGTGTT
>JAYUFG010000222.1:0-5586 GCA_043738845.1 Planctomycetaceae bacterium | reverse complement strand
CACGCTCCCAGATAATTCAGAAAATAACCAACGACTTTCTGACCATCCTACGAACTCCGCCCCCAAAAAGTTCAAAAAAGTAACAGCCTCTACGCGGCCGCAAGACCAATGCCATGCCCAATACTTCTTTCAATTTCGCGATTAATAATTGCCCCTGCCCGAAACATTGTCGCCTTCAATTTCGTCCTGTCTTAAGGTCATTGCCCCTTGGTTGAGCCGTGTTTCGTCGAACTGTCGTGCTTGGTCTTGGACGGTGAATCGGATGATTTTGAATGTGGAGGAGCCGGTTCTTCTTCCGCCGATGTTTCATCGACGGGCGTAATGTAATCGAGCCAGCGGAGGTAAACTTCCGCCGACATCAGACCGACCTCAATGAGCAACAGGACGATGATGAATATCTCTAGCCAATGCCCCGTCCGATAGAGACGATAATCGGCAATCCGGTCGCTGGCCCCTTCGTACAAATCCTCGCACGCTTCGAGCCGATCACTCACCGCCACGAGCCGGTCCTCGACATTTGCCTTGTCGATCAATCGATCAACGAGTCTCTGTGCGGCAAGAGGTAAAGTCGGCGAGGCGTTCGCCAAGCAGGGTTCAAGTCGGGCAAATTGCAACCGGAGTTTGGCCAAGCGTTCAATCGTCTCGCCCATCCGCTCCCAATGTTCACGATTGTTTGTCCCAATTCGATAAGCATGAGTTGCGTCGCCCGGTGCTTTGGCTTCGTCCACGGCGACGGCCTCTTCGATCGCAATCGTTTCCCGCAGATAGAAGGCGAAGTCGATCAGTCCCAGCAGAATGGAGTTGGCTTCCTTGGGCGAGCAATGGACGACTGCCCGATCCGGTCGCAAGGCAAGTTGCTTCTTGCGACCGTTCAGCGAGATCGTTGCCTGTTTGGCGAACGGAGAGTCGGCATTGTTCAACCAGTTTTTGCCCGACTTGTTCCATTCGCCCGTCGCTCCCGGCGGCACGAAAACAACGAGGAATGAGTTCTGAGCATCCGTCTCTTGGCTATCTTTGCCATTTCGGGTCAGCTTGGACCAATCGATCTCTTCTTCAATCGCGTGCATTGGCCGGGGTTGCTCGAAGGACCGGCGTGCCGTCGCGCCGGGCGGAACGTGTTCGACGAAGCGAATTCGTCGGGCGACTATTTTGGTATTGGCGTCATTACCGGCCATGAACGTCTCCGATGGTCAAGCAGAACTCGAGTGGAGACCTCCGGCGGATAGCCTTCCCACGTACACTAAATTCGCTTTTGTATTACGGCGCATAGTCTAACGGAATTATCTAAACCCCGGCAGCCGACCATTCGGGCCGGTTGAATTCCCCATTCCTTCAAGAATGTTCGGCAGTACATTCCGCAAACGCGACATAATCGCGCAAGTCCTCATTTTTCGCTGTCCGACAAGCATCATCGTTGCGTTGACACCTCGCCCTAAGCTGTTTAGAGTAAATAGGTTGGCGCATTTTTCTCCGTTCTTTCCAGAAGCGACTATTTTGTGGGCACCAAGGCTTGGTCCGGCGTTTTTGAGCAGGGTACGGATGCCCTCGTCGAGAAGTTCACCGAAAGTGTGAGCTTTGATCGGCGGCTGTACGCGCAGGATATCGCCGGTTCCATCGCCCATGCCCAAATGTTGGCCCACACCGGACTACTTACCGCCGACGAGTGTCGCCAAATTGAGCAGACGCTCGATGACATTCGCCAGGAAATCGAGCAAGGCCGCTTCGAGTTCAAGATCGAACTCGAAGACATCCACATGCACATCGAGCGGGCATTAACCGACCGCCTCGGCGATATTGGTCGCAAACTGCACACCGCTCGCAGCCGAAACGATCAAGTCTCGACCGACCTGCGATTGTGGGTGCGGGACAGTATTGACCAGTTGGACATGCTGCTCGTCAATCTGCAACGGGCGTTTGTGAGCCGTTGTGAACGAGACGCCGATTGCGTTCTGCCGGGATATACGCATTTGCAACGAGCACAGCCGGTTCTCGCGCCGCACTATTGGCTCGCTTATTGTGAAAAGCTCGAACGAGATCGGGGCCGGCTGGCCGATTGTCGCAAGCGGACGAACGTGTGTAGCCTGGGCGTGGCAGCACTGGCGGGGACGAGCTTGCCCATTGATCGGGAAGATTCTGCCCGGCGGATGGGTTTTGAGAGTGTTGCGGCAAATAGCCTGGACGTTTCGAGCGACCGCGATTTCGCCCTTGAGTTTGCGTTTAGTCTGTCCGTGATCGCGTTGCATTTGAGTACCTGGGCCGAGGAATGGGTGTTGTGGTCCACCAGCGAGTTTAGTTTTATCAAGTTGCCGCAGACGTTTTGCACCGGCTCGTCGATTATGCCGCAAAAGGTCAATCCGGACGTGCTGGAGTTAACGCGAGGAAAAACGGCTCGCGTGATCGGCAGTTTGCAAACCTTGCTGGTTTTGATGAAGGGCTTGCCGCTGGCGTATAATCGGGACATGCAGGAAGACAAGCCGCCGTTGTTCGATGCGTTTGATACGGTCTCGTCCTGTTTGGAGATTGCTGCACCGCTCGTGGCGGGAATGGAATTAAATCGTCCTGTGATTGCGGAGCGGCTGGATCGAGGTCACCTGGACGCGACGACGTTTATGGAACATTTGATCCGCCGTGGGATTCCTCAACGGACGGCGCACGGGATCGTGGGCAAGTTGGTTCGCAAAGCACTTGAGCAAAATGTTCGCTTGCAAGACCTGCCGCTGGCCGATTTTCAAGCGGTCCATCCCGAGTTGAACCAAGGGGTGTATGACGTCCTGGGTGTACAGCGAGCGATTGACGCTTTTGTGAGTTACGGTTCGACCGCTCCAGCGGAAGTGGCCAAGCAAGTGGCGAATTGGCGGAAGAGATTGGCGTAAAAATGTAGATCAGACTTATGGCCTGACAGAAGCATTTTCGGCGAATTAAATGCTAGGCGTATTGGTTGTCAGGCCACAGGCCTGACCTACTAGAGGCACGTGTTGTTGGTCGAGCAAGGATGGCCTTGTCATCACGGAATGTCAAATTGAAGAGCCGGGATTGAATCAACCATCGAGTCACACCATGAATCGTAAATTCTACTTCACTTCGCTGCTGGTCGCCTTGGCGAGCTTGTTCGTGGCTACTGGAGCGTCTGCCCAAGAGCCAGCCAAAGGTCCAAAGAAAAAGCCCGGCACGGAAGAAGCCGCTCCCCCTGGTCCAGCACCGGTTGAGTTGTTCCGGGCGGAGAGCGAAGCGATCCAAACGATCCTCGATTCCAAGCCGAAGACGCCTGCTCAACTCTTTCATGCGGCCGACGTGTTGGCCAGTTTGGGCCGGCCCGACTTGGGAAAAATTTATCTCCGCAAGATCCTCGCCGACAAACCGAATCAAGACGCCTTGGCCAGCATCGACAAAGAGTTTGGTTCCGCGGCTGTATTGCGAATTGCCCAAGCCAAGGAACTCTCTCCTGAAGGGGGCCAAGTTGGCGATGCAATCCTGAACGCGATTTCCGCCCGCTCGCAAGACCCTAAACGCTTGACGCAACAGATTGCCCGGCTGGGCGATCCTTCGCCGGTCGTGCGGGTTGATGCGATGAAAGAGTTGCGGACGGCACGGCTGGCGGCGGTCGCCCCGCTGATTTCCGCCTTGGCGAATCCGAAACAGGCGAAGCTCCACTCGGAAATTAAAACGGCTCTCGTCGAGCTTGATTTGCAAATCGTCGAGCCTCTGCTCGGCGTGCTGGAATCCGACGACATCGCCCTGAAGACGCACGTGATCGAAGTCCTCGGTCGCTTAGGGGCTGAGTCGGCCATGCCGAGTATACTTGTCCCCCTTGTCTCGCCGAAGAGTTCGCCCGAGCTTCGCGCGGCGGCCGAAAGTGCCCTCGTCGCCTTGTATCACAAGGCACCGAACAAGTCTGAGGTCGAACAAATTTTGCGGCGTCAAACGGTCGAGTATTTCAATCGTCAGCGACCTTTGAAGACTGATCCCGACGGCAAGATTGAATTGTGGCATTGGGACGCCCAAAAGAAAGAGAGCGTGGCGGCAATGTACTTTGCCGACGAAGCAAACGTCGCGATTGCCGGTCGTTTGGCTCAAGGACTGCACGAACTTTTTCCACAGAATGAACAATATCGCCGTTGGTATCTGACCGGGATTCTGGACGCAGCATCTTATCGGGCGGGACTGGACAAACCGGTCGCCAAAGGGGCGGAAACGCCCTACGAAATTGTCAAACAGCTTCCCGCCAAAGAGGTCGAGGACATTCTCGAATTCGCAGTTAAGAACGATCATATTCCGGCGGCGACCGTTGCGGCGAGGGTTCTCAGCGAGACGGGTCATTTGGAGATGTTGACCGCGCGCGGAGCGACACCCTGTCCCCTAGTCGCAGCGATGTCGCACGCCGACCGCCGGCTTCGCTATGCGGCGGTCGATTCGGTCTTGAAGCTCGATCCGAGCAAGCCCTTTCCTGGTTCGAGCCACTTGCCGGAAGCCTTGGGATATTTCGTTCGCTCCTACGGCGCACGTCAGGCGGTCGTCGGGCATCCCAACGCGCAGGTTGCGATTCAATTGGCCGCACTGTTGCGACATCAAGGGTATGAAGCAACCTACGCGACAAACGGACGCGACCTGTTTAAGTTGGCGACCAGTTCGCCCGACGTGGAATTGGCGTTGATTTGTTCGGCGATTGACCGTGTTCCGCTGCAACCGCTCGTGCAGGAACTGCGTCAGGATCGCCGCACGGCGTTGTTGCCGCTCGGGTTGATCTCGGCCCTTGATAACACGGAACCGGTAAAGTATCTGGCCGAAGACGACCCACTTTCCGAAGGCTTTCCCAATCCGCTCGATGATCGCGGGATGCAAATTTTGATCGAACGCTTGCAAGCTCGTGCCGGGCGAAAATTTGTCTCTGCCGCAGAGCGTCAGCAACAGGCGAAAGGATCACTCGAATGGCTGGCGGCTTTGTCCCGCAAGAACGACTTTCGCTTGTTCAATGTTCGCGAACAGGAGCCAGCCCTGGAGTTGGCATTGACGTGGCCAGAGATTGCCCCGACGGCGGCGGAAGCGTTGGGACACTTTGGCACGGCAACCAGTCAGCGAATGCTCGCCGATTTGGCCAGTCGTGAGACCGCACCGATTGCGTCGCGTGAGGCGGCCGCGAAAGCGTTCGGCGAAAGCATTCACACCTACAACGTGCGGCTGACGAAAACCGAAATTCTGGGACAGTACGCGCGTTATAACTCGAGTGCCAGTGCCGACCGGGCGACGCAAGCGTTGCTCGGGTCGATGCTCGACGCGATTGAATCGCGAACCAAAAAGCCGTAATCACCGTTCACACTTTTGCCCGTAGCGGTGCGATGGACGTTTTGCAATTCCTGTTTTGAACTTTCACATGTCCTCCGCCTCTCGATCCGCCGATCCGCCCGCCAGCCCGCCCATTAGCGGGATCATTGGCTCGGGTCCGGCCATGCAGGAGGTTTATCGAATCACGCGGCAAGTTGCCAAGTCGAAGGCATCGGTACTCTTGCTAGGAGAAACGGGGACGGGCAAGGAACTCATTGCCAAGGCGATTCACGAACTTAGTTCCCGCAGCGGTGGGCCATTTGTCCG